>DAOVGQ010000090.1 GCA_030672315.1 Candidatus Aenigmatarchaeota archaeon
TTTCTGGCAGGCCTCACCGTGGCACAGATAAGCGAGTTCTCGCTCATACTTGTTGCCCTTGGGGTAAAGGTCGGCCATGTTTCAAATGAGATACTGTCAGTTGTAACGGCAACCGGACTGATAACGATTCTCGGCTCCACGTATATGATAATGCATGCCAACAAGCTATATCCCCGCATCTCTAGGTATCTGAGTGTCTTTGAGAGAAGAGGGAAAAAGGTTGACGAGCATATATATCACCGGGGGAGGCACTATGATATTATACTATTTGGGTATGACGAGGTAGGTTTCAGTCTAATCAAATCGGTCAAGAATCTTGGGAAGAAGTTCCTGGTTATCGACTACGATCCTGATAAGATCACAAGACTCGCGAGGGAAGGATATGATTACAGGTATGGCGATGCCAACGATACAGAGATGCTGAACGAACTGGATTTCTCCAAGACAGGGATGATAATATCGACAATCCCTGATGCCGAGACCAATCTGTTGCTGACAAAGAATGTCAGGAAGACGAACAAGGATGCAATTATAATCATCGTATCTCACCACAGCCGGGAGGCACTGAAACTCTATGAGAGCGGGGCCACGTATGTTATAATGCCGTACTTTTTGGGAGGGCACCACGCCTCAACCCTGATACAGAAGCACGGGCTGGATATCAGCGAATTCCTCAAGGAAAGGGCAAGACATCTGAATCACCTGAAATCAGGAAGGTGATGAAAAACAGTGATATGTGCACTATCCCCACCAGTTGCACTCACCAATAGAAAAGTGGGATAAGCGAATTTCCCCATCTTTGTTACTTGGAGTATTTATTGATGCAAGACCAATATTAACCAAGTGATCAAACACATGAGGTGCTGCGGCGTTGCTGGTTGAATCTGTTACGTATTTGATCACACGGTGGCTTTGATGTCAGTATTCGAGATTAAGGTTGAGAACGTTGTTGCTTTTGCTGCTCTTGGGAAGGATATCTCGCTCACAAAGATTATTGAGAAGCTCGAGGATGTGGAGTACGAGCCAGAGCGGTTTCCTGGTGTTGTCTACAGAATCAAGAGCCCGAGGGTGGCCACGCTCATATTCTCTTCTGGCAAGATAGTATGCACAGGTGCGAGGAGCATCAAGCTGGCCAAGGAGGCCATGCATAAGGTCGTTGACAGGATAAGGGAGATAGAAGTGGATCTCCCCAGGGAGTTCGAGATAAGAATCGAGAACATAGTTGCATCAACCCAGATACACGCCAAGAACAAGTTGAATCTCGAGCGGCTGGCTTTTGAACTGGAGAACTCTGAATACGAGCCAGAATCGTTTCCTGGCCTTGTCTACAGGTTAAGGAACCCCAAGGCAGCTTTCCTGCTGTTTGGGTCTGGAAAGATCATCTGCACAGGAGCGAGAAGGGTTGAAGACATCCATACAGCACTGGAGAAGTTCAAGGTCAAGCTCGAGGAACTGGGTATCAAGGTCAAGCCCGTAAAAAACAAATCATCTCTGAAGGATTCTGAAGGCATTGCAAAGTGATTCTGGTAGCCTTTTTATGGATTGCTGAGCCGGCCTGGCAGAAACCACGTGAACCAAAGCTTAAATGGCAATAATCCTGAATCAGAAACGGTCTCAGTCGTCCCTTATGCCGTCCATCACGACCTTGAACACGGTCTCGCCCTCTGGGAGGCACGGGGAATCAATAAGCTTGGCTATCCTCTTCTCTCCCTTACTCTTCCTGAGGTATACCCTGAATGTGGCCTGGTGCCCCAGTATGTGGCCCCCTATGGGAGCTGTGGGGTCTCCGAAGAGTATGTCAGGCCTGGACATGACCTGGTTGGTCACGTAGATTGCCGTGTTGTACACATCAGCCAGCCTCTGGAGGGTGTGGAGGTGCCTGTTCAGCTTCTGCTGCCTGTTCGCCAGGGTCCCCCTCCCTGTATAGTCGCTCCTGAAGGAGCTTGTCAGGGAGTCAATGATTATTACCTTGACATTGTTCTGTTTGATGTGCTCCTCGGTCTTCTCTGCCAGCAGGACCTGGTGGTCGCTATTATAGGCACGGGCCACGAGGATATTCTCCAGGACCTTTTTGGGGTCAAGTCCCAGGCCCTTGGCCATCTCCATTATGCGCTCGGCGCGAAAGGTTGCCTCTGTGTCAATAAATATCGCCCTGGCCCCCAGCCCTCCCTTGTCCTTGGGAAGCTGGACATTCACTGCAAGCTGGTGCGCAATCTGGGACTTCCCGCTTCCGAAGGCTCCATGGGTCTCGGTTATGGCCTGGGTTTCCACACCGCCCCCGAGAAGGGTGTCCAAGGTTTTTGAGCCCGTGGTTATCTTGCCGATATTCTCCCTCTTCTTGAGAACCTGGGTCGCCGGCTCAAACCCCATGTCAAGGGCATCCCTTGCAGAGGCTATAATCCTGTTTGCAGTGTCCTCCCCTACCCCAACCGAGGAAACGAGCTCCCCTGCAGAGGCAGCGGCAATGGACATGAAATCATTATAACCGGACTCCTTGAGCTTCTCAGCTGTCTTCTCCCCCACCCCTGCAAGCTTCTCTATCTCATCAGACATCATACCACCATCTGTCCCTCCGGAGCCAGCATGCACTCATCCCTCTCAGCGCTCCTTGCGCCCTCTATGAAGCATGAGAACAGCATGAGCATATCGTCGCCCTCTTTTTTCACCCAGTGGTTCATCCTTCCCAGGGCGTCCCTTACTATCCTGTCCTGCTCCTCCCTGCCGACTAGGGCGTACCTCCTTCCGAGCGTGAACATGGTCTCTGTCAGCATATCCTTCGCCTTCCAGTTGGTGAACTGCAACCTTTAGTTGCAGGCACTGCCTGACATCAAAGATGTCAGTGCAGTTACGGGTCAGGTGCTTTGACACCTGCATATGCTGATTGATTGTTGCCCCGGGCCTTTTTAAGGGTATGGATAGGACATTTCCGTTATTCCGTTATGCCGCTACCTATCGGTTTGATGCCTGATAATCCCTTCAGGCCAGCCCCTTAAGCAGCCCCTGCGCCTCACCCTTCACATCAACATCCTCTATGCTGCTGACCATGAACTCCAGGTTCTCGGTAAATGAATTCATCTTGACGCGGCCTTTAAGCATGAACTCCCCTCCAAGGCCCTGGACATCATCGAAAATAGTCATGCTGTCAGTGGCCTTGTCCGCGAGCTCCCTCAGCTCTGCTGTGCTCTTGCCGAACATACTCTCCGCAAGCTCCCTGAAGAAGACAGCCCTGATGTTCTCTGTCCCGTCATCGATTACCCCTGAGAGCACCAGGGCATCTTTTGGCTTGACCTCCCCGTGCTCGTCACAGAGCCATTTCCCTTCCTTCTCCTTTATCCTGGACTCGCATTCAGGGCATATCCCGAAGAAGGGGTTCCTCCTGAAAACCTGGACAAGGGCAGCCCTTGTCTCATACTGCCCGCCCTCCTTGAAATCACTAATAGGCGCTCCCTTGACTGCCTGGAAGTCCTGCTCGAGCTGCTTCACGTCAGGGAGTTCCACAACCTGGCTCACCTTCTCTATTGTCCCGCGGCCGATCCTGAACTCCGGATTGTCCCTGTTATCGCTCTTGACCCAGCCCCCGGATACCTTGACAGTGTCTCCCTCCTTGAGCTTGCCTTCCTTGACAATATCTATTTCCTCGTTCCAGAGGGAGAGCCTGACCAGGCCTGTCTCGTCTCCCAGGAGGACATTGACAACAGAGCCCTTCTTACCCTCTCTCTCGAACTGCCTCTCCTCAAATATCCTGGCCACACGAGCTACCAGGTCAACACTCCTGAGGCCGGATACAAGGCTCTTTACCTTGAGCTGCTTCCTGGTCTCCCTTATCATATTGAGCCCCATCTCCTTGGCCACTATGTAGGCAGCCCCCTCTTCAGACACCAGACCAGAAAGCTCCTCCTGCTTCTCTGATATAAGCTGCCTGACCTTCTCGGGCTCGAGCTTGGCGTGCTCGGATATCCTCTCAACCATGGCCTCAATGGAAAACATAACCTCCTCCTCTAATGGTATAATAGTGGGTAAGTATTTTAAAGGAACCCCAGACCTGCCCAGAGACTAACCAATTTTATTTAAAGCACAGAGAATTATAATTTATACATGGCAAGAAAGGCAGAGAAGTCCCATGACAGCTACAA
>DAOVGQ010000043.1 GCA_030672315.1 Candidatus Aenigmatarchaeota archaeon
GTGATAGGCGACCGAGGCACGGACTCCTATGCCCTCAGGGACCACAAGGCCTTCCTCTTCGACAGGGAGAGGGAGCTCCTGGTCATACCCATACTCCTGGCCGAGATAAAGGGAGACCCGAGCGAGCTCCCTGACTGGGCCTACGGGGACTATGTATACCAGGGGGCCTATGTCTACAACCTGAACCTGGAGGACGGCTTTGACCTCCGTGGCAGGGTGACCCACTACGATGACGACGAGGCCTTCAAGAAGAGCGGCTATTACTTCCAGGCAGGTGGCTACTCGGTCATGAGGAGCCTCTACATAGACGATGTGCTTTACACACTCTCCCAGAACCGCCTCAAGCTGAACGACCTCTCTGATCTGGATGAGCTGGCCGTCCTCGACTTCGGTGACCCTGAAGAGAACAAATACTGGATAATGGAGCGTGGCTGAAAGGCCGCGCCGGCCTTTTTTTTTCTTGGAGACAAAACTGATCTCTGCCTAAACAGGAAAGCATATATTTAACCAATGCAATATTACTTGAGATGTTCATAACAGATTATCCCTCAGCATGGTATGTCTTCCTGGCACTGTGGCTGATGGTCTGGCTGGTGCTCTTCAGGAGAGATAAGGACATCAGGGGAAACCTGACATTCGGCATTATAGGCCTCTGTGCAGGTGTGGCAGTGGAGCTGCTTGCTATCTACCTTGGTTTGTGGAGCTATTCAGGAGGTAACTGGCCCATCATTCTGTGGCCTGCCTACTTCCTGGCCTCCATGGTATGGCATGAGATGTTCAGATTCTCTGACAGAAGGTTCTTCCAGGTCAGGAAAGCATAAATTTAATCAATCCAATCTATTTGGCATGAAGAAATCAACAACTGCAAAACCCGCCACAGGGGCGGGAAACACCTGGAAATACATCGCTCTGTTTGCTGTCCTTGTGGCAGTAAGCTTTGCAGCTACCTGGCTCTGGCTCACCACTCCCAGTGAGGAGGTCTATACTGTTCAGAACGGCCTTCTCTCCTATACAAACCGGCCCCCTGTGGAATACAGTCAGGGAGTCTGGAACGAGACCGAGGAGAAGATTATCTACAGGGTCTGGTTTCCCAGCCACGGAGATGCGACAGTTTACGGCCTTCTGGCCGTTCCCAAGCTGGACGGCCCGCTTCCCGCCTGCTGCATACTTCCCGGGGCCACTGTCACCAAGGAGGGCGAGCAGGCCACCCTTGGGGATGCCCTGAACGAGCTCGGCTTCGTGACCCTCATTCTCGACCAGAGGGGCCACGGCGAGACAATGGACTCGGGCGGGGTCCTGTATCGGTTTGAGGATGATTACCCGCTCTGGCTCCAAGGCCACGAAGCAACGCATCACATGGCTGTATATGACGGGCTCAGGGCATTTGACCTGCTCCATCAGCTCCCTGGCAACAGCATAGACAGGTCAAGGATATATGCCGCAGGAGAGTCCATGGGAGGCAACTACGCCATGATTGCGGCCGGTATAGAGCCCAGGATAAGGGGCCTCCTCCTGATAAGCTCCTCGGGATACAAGTTCGAGCCGCAACTAGACCCCAAGAAAGCCGAGTTCCTGAAGTCCATAGTCGGGGACAGCTACATAGGTATGCTCCCCCCGAGGCCCCTCCTCATGCTCCACAGCGAGGGGGATGCCGTGGTTCCATATAAGGATGCCCTGGACACATTCCAGAAGGCAGGCCAGCCCAAGGTTATGCTGACCATAAACTCCTCGACCCATGCCTACAACCCCGGGATGCTGGAAATCCTGGAGCAGGGCCTTGAGGGCTGGTAGCGCTAAACCTTAAATATCTCACCTTTAAATATTAGACAACGCTTTCAAATGAAACCAATGAGGGTTGCTGATGGTGTTAAAGAGGCTGCGAAATCTTGCTTCCATAATCAAGGGGCTTTTCAAAAAGAAGAAGGACATAAAGATAGGGCTATATGGCCCTGTTAATTCTGGCAAGACCACTCTGGCCAACCGGATATGCATGGACTGGATTGGAGAGGAGATGGGCAAGGTTTCTGTGATTCCGCACGAGACCAGGGAGATCCAGGTCAAGGAGAAGGTCAGCATAGAGGAGAACGGGAGGAACCTGACCTTCAATCTTGTGGACACCCCGGGGATTGCCACAAAGATAGACTTCGAGAATTTTGTCAAGGCCGGGCTCAAGAGGAAGGAGGCCAAGCAGCGGGCCAAGGAGGCCACCAAGGGTGTGATAGAGGCAATCAAGTGGCTCGACAACATGGATATGGTCCTCGTGGTCCTGGACTCCACCAGGGACCCCATAAACCAGGTCAATATCACAATACTCGGGAACCTGGATGCCAGGAACATCCCCCTGGTTCTTGTTGGCAACAAGACCGACCTCAGGAGTGCTGACCTGTCCAGGATTCGCAACGCCTTCTCCAAGTACAACCTTGTAGGCATCTCTGCAAAGACCGGAGAGAATATCAACGAGCTCTATCAAACAATACTAAGGGAGTTGTGATGCTCAGGATAAAATTTGTCCCTTACGAGAGGATAAAGGAGGATAG
>DAOVGQ010000026.1 GCA_030672315.1 Candidatus Aenigmatarchaeota archaeon
TCAATGAGGGCGGCAAGGCCAGCGTAAAGAATGCGGCTGTACTGGTAGCCAACATACTCTATTCCAGGAGGTTCTATCCCTACATAGTCCAGCTCGTGATAGGCGGATACGACAGCAAGCCCCGCCTCTACAGCCTCGACCTCTCAGGGGGGCTGTCAGAGGAGAAGGAATATTTCTCTACAGGCTCCGGCTCTGTGATGGCCTTTGGGGTCCTGGAGGACAAGTTCAAGCCGAACCTGCCAGTGGAAGAGGCCAAAAGGCTGGTGGCCCGTGCAGTAACAGCAGCCATCAAGAGGGACATCGCATCCGGTGGGGACGGAATCGACATCGTTGTTATAGACTCCCGCAGCTACAAGATGCTTAGCGACGAAGAGATAAAGAAGCTTGTTGCCTGATTGGTTCTCCCAATCCAGTGCAGACTTATGCTTAACCAACTGTAAGGAAGATAAAATGAGCATTCTCAAGGAACTCCAGAGCAACCTGCCCAGGGATGCTGACATAACCGAGGTCAAGTTCGAGGGCTCGGAGATAGTCATGTACACCAAGAACAAGGACTTCTTCAGGAACAGCGAGGGGCCTGTCAGGGAGATTGTCAGGGAGCTCAAGAAGCGGGTAGAGGTGAGGCCGGACCTCTCCATTGCCTTGGAGCCTGAAAAGGCAAAGAAGATTATAGAGAAGATTGTTCCCGAGGATGCAGGAATCAAGGCAGTCTATTTCGAGCCCGAGCTGGGCAAGGTTATTATAGAGTCCCAGAAGCCTGGCCTTGTGATAGGCAAGGGAGGGGAGACCTTCAGGAAGATTAAGGAGCAGACCCTGTGGCTCCCCAAGATAGAGCGCGCGCCTGCCATAAACTCAGAAATCGTAAGGGCGGTTCGGAACCTCCTGCACAGCGAGATAGGCTACAGGAAGAAGTTCCTCAACATGATAGGCACAAGGATAAACGAGGAGCGTCCGCCCCTTGACAAGAACAGGGACTGGGTGAGGCTTACCGCACTGGGGGGCTACCGCCAGGTCGGGAGGTCCTCCACGCTCCTGCAGACCAGGAGGAGCAACGTCCTGCTTGACTTCGGTGTTGATGTTGCCAATGACCAGGGTCCCATGGTGGAGGCCCCTGAGTTCGACCTGGACAAGGTTGACGCGATTGTGCTCTCACACGCACACCTGGACCACTGCGGCCTGATTCCCCACCTCTATGAACAGGGGTACAAGGGACCGCTCTACTGCACTGCACCCACCAGGGACCTCATGACCCTTCTCTGTCTGGACTACATAGATGTCTGCCACAAGAACGGAAAGGAGACCTATCCAAAGAAGGCTGTGGAGAAGGCTGTAAAGCACTCTGTCACCCTCGACTACGGGGAGGTCTCTGACATAACAAGCGACATGAGGCTTACCCTCCAGCCTGCAGGCCACCTTCTGGGTTCCGCCCTTACCCACATCCATGTTGGCGAGGGGCTGCACAACATACTCTACACAAGTGACCTGAAGTTCGGGCCTTCAAGGCTCTTTGAGGCTGCCTTCACTGACTTCTCCAGGGCCGAGACGGTCATAATAGAGTCCACCTACGGGGCATCAAGGGATGTCCTGCCCTCAAGGAGAGAGGCTGAGGAGAAGCTCATGCAGGTGATTGAGATGACCATGAATCAGGGCGGAAAGGTCCTGATACCCAGCTTCGCAGTGGGCCGAGGACAGGAGATCATGACCATACTGGCTGCCAGGGAGTTCCAGTACCCTATTTACATGGAGGGTATGATATGGGATGCCACAGCCATACACACAGCCTATCCCGAGCACCTCAACCACTACATGCAGAGGGACATCTTCCACAGGGGCAGGAACCCATTCCTCTACGACAAGTTCAAGAGGGTCGTGCCCAAGGAGAGGGACGGTATAATAGACAGCAGCGAGCCTGGAGTAATCATTGCCACGTCAGGCATGCTTATAGGTGGGCCTGCAATCGAATATCTCAGGGGGCTGGCCCTTGGTAAGAAGAACACCCTCCTCTTTGTGGGATACCAGGGTGAGGGGACCCTGGGAAGGAGGATACAGAAGGGCTGGAGGGAGATACCAATCTATGGAAACGGGGGGAAGACCCAGACCCTTAAGATAGATATGAACATTGACACTGTCTCGGGCCTCACAGGCCACTCGGACAGGAGCCAGCTCATGTCCTGGCTCCACAAGCTCAGGGCAAGGCCAGAGAGGATAATAATCCAGCACGGCGAGCCGGCCAAGTGCCTCGAGATGGCCAGGGACTGCCACAAGTCCTTCAGGGCCGAGACCCTCGCTCCCAAGAACCTGGAGTCCGTGAGGCTTAACTAAAACCAATTGTAATCTTTTTACTAAGCAGCCTTGTGTTTATTATAAAAATTCAGTCCAGGCAGGGCCGTTATTGCCCGGCCTTCCCCAATATTATCGGGTCGGGAAGGAAAGGGTTATTGCCCGGCCTTCCCGAACTTTCTTGCCGTTCCCTTTAGGAATGGATTGGGCTGGCTAGGTAGGAAAGGAAGGATTGTTG
>DAOVGQ010000004.1 GCA_030672315.1 Candidatus Aenigmatarchaeota archaeon
TTCGAGGGGGGAATTAGAAAAGGCAGGGGCTGATTTTGTATTGGATAATTTGAAGAGTGCTCAGAAGTTGTTAGAACTGGTTCTTAATTAGTACTGCCTGCCGATGTAGACCACGTGCCTTGCTGGCCTTCCGCAGACCATGCAATCAATACGCTTTTGCAAAGTAGACAATCTCTTTGGCCTTTTTGCCGCAGTGCACACAGTTACCCTTTATATCTTCCTTTTCAAATGGAATGAAGCGTATGGTAGCGGTGGTTTTTTCCTTTATTTTCTCTTCGCAATCTGATTCCCCGCACCAGTTCGCCTTTATCATTTTTTTATCAGCAAGGAGTTTCTTGAATTCACTAAAATCCTCTGCAAATTTTATATTGTTCTCTAAAAACGCCTTAGCTTTTTTGTATAGATTATTTTGGATGTTTTCAAGTGTTTTTTCCACAATATCCTTCAGATTCCTTATCTTTACATGTTTCCTCTCTTTGGTGTCCCTTCTTATCAGGACTACTTGTTTCTTTTTTATGTCTTTTGGGCCAATCTCTATCCTAAGGGGAACACCCTTCATCTCCCATTCGTTGAACTTCCAACCAGCGGAATAATCTTCTCTGTCATCAATTTCAATCCTGAATTTGTCAAGTATCTTCTTTATTGTTTTACACTCCTTCATTACCTCCTTCTTGTTTTTCTCGAAAATAATCGGAATTATAACAGCTTGTATAGGAGCTACTCTTGGGGGTAGGATAAGTCCTTTATCGTCACCATGTATCATTACAACCCCTCCAATAAGTCTGGTGGATATTCCCCATGAGGTCTGCCAAGCGTATTTTTCAGTTTCATCACTGTCTCTAAACTTTATCCCGAAAGCGATAGCAAAGTTCTGACCTAAGTTATGCGATGTTCCCATCTGAAGAGCTCTTCCATCTGGCATAAGGGATTCGAGTGTTGTTGTGTATAATGCACCTGCAAATTTTTCGTTCTCTGTTTTCATTCCCACAAGAACTGGAATTGCAAGCAAATCCTCCATCACGCCCTTATAATAATCGAGTATTAGCATCACTTCCTTTGAAGCCTCCTCCTTACTTTCATGAACAGTGTGTCCCTCTTGCCATAAAAATTCTCTGGTTCTTAAAAACAGCTTTGTTGCCTTGGTCTCCCATCTAACGATGTTACACCATTGGTTATAAAGGAGCGGCAAGTCCCTCCATGACCTTATCCACTTGGCGTATGAATAGTATATTATGGTCTCGGAGGTTGGCCTTAGGGCATATCTTTCTGTCTTGCCTTTCTCGTCCTCCTCTTCTTTATCTATATAGGCAACCTCGGGTTGAAAGCCAGAGAAATGTTCAGCCTCCTTTTTTAAGAACCTGTCAGGTATAAATAATGGGAAATACATATTCTTGTGTCCGGATTTCTTTATCAGGGAGTCAAAGTATTCCTTGATTCTTTCCCAAATCTCGTAGCCATACGGCCTTATTATCATGCAGCCTGCTATGGGAGCGTAGTCAGCCATCCCTGATTTGAGAACGACCTGGCTGTACCATTCAGGGAGATTGGATTTTGGGACAGTAATCCCGACTGTGTCCTCAGATTCGTTTTTTCTTTCCTTTTTCTTTTTGGCCATACACTTCACGATTATATCAAATTTGCCGGAGCGGTTTTAAATATACTTCACACCAATCCTTCTCCATGAAAATCATAGCCAGGGGGGCGGAGGCCGTGCTTATGAAGACCAAGAGGCAGGGAGAGACCGTCCTTGTCAAGGACAGAATTAAGAAGGGCTACAGGGTTCCAGAGCTTGATGAGAGGATTAGGGGCCAGAGGACCAGGACCGAGGAGCGGCTCCTAGGCCGCGCCAGGAGGGCCGGTGTGCATGCCCCGCGGGTCTGGGACCCTCTGGGGCCCAGGGAGGCCTCAGGCTACGAAATTGTGATGGAGTTTGTTGAGGGCCCCACTGTAAAAGAGAACCTGAACAGCCTCCCCAGAAAGGACAGGTTGGTGGTTTACAGGGAGATAGGCAGGGCTGCCGCGAACCTGCACAGCTCAGGGATAATGCACGGGGACCTGACCACATCAAACATAATTCTTAAGGAGGGAATGCCCGAGGAACTGTTCGTGATTGACTTCGGGCTTGCAAAGACAAGCCAGAGGATCGAGGACCAGGCCGTGGATTTGTTCCTGCTCTATGAGGCACTCAAGGCCGCACACTTCAGGTTCCTGGATGAGGCCTGGAAAATGATTATAAAGGCTTATAAACATAATTATACAATTGCTGGTAAGGTCCTGGAACGCCTCGGGAAAATCGAGAGGCGCAGAAGGTACCGGGGCGAAGGCTGATTAGGATTAAATGCCGTCATTGATAGGTTTCCACAAGACGGCTTCGTAACCAATTGCAAGGCGAAGAAGTACATGCCGGCACAATACCCCCTTCGGGGACAGGCAGGGCACAAGAGTGCCGGATGGTGAATGATATGGCTGAGAAAAAAGAAACCGAGAAGGTAGAGAAGGAGGATGTGGTAGCAAAACCTATAGAGCAGAAGATTGAGATGCCGGATAGGAAAGAGCCTGCTAAGGAAGCAGAACTAGATGTTGTTGAGGAAAAAGGTAAGGAAGATGTTATAGAGAAGGAGAAGCCCAAGGAGGCAGCAGCCGAGTGGATTCCAAAGACCCAGCTTGGCCAGAGGGTTCTCAAGGGGGAGTTCAAGACCATAGAGGATGTTCTCAGGACAGGTCAGCTCATCCTGGAGCCGGAAATCGTTGATTATCTTGTTCCTGACCTAAAGAACGAGGTCATATATATCGGAGGCTCTCCTGGAAAGGGCGGCGGGATAAGGAGAACAGCCACCAAGAGGACTGTGAGGATGCACAAGTCAGGAAGGAGGTTCAAGCTGAGCTCTGTCATAGTTGCGGGAGACGAGAATGGTGTGGTAGGAATAGGCAAGGCCTCCTCAAGGGAGCACAAGACAGCCATAGAGAAGGCCCTGGAGCAGGCCAAACTCAATGTAATAAGGGTCAAGAAGGGGTGCGGCTCCTGGGAGTGCGGCTGCGGCGAAGAGCATTCCATACCGTTCAAGACCCAGGCATCGTGCGGCTCGGTAAAGGTAACACTCAGTCCCGCGCCCAAGGGTGTGGGTATAGTGGCCAGCGACCCTGTCAAGAAAGCCCTGAAGCTGGCAGGTGTGAAAGATATCTGGGTCAAGACATCAGGCAACACGCATGCAAGGGCAAACCTCATCTATGCTGTTTTTCAGGCGCTGAAGAACCTCAACAGGACAAAGGGTGAATTGTGATTCTTATGTACGCAGTGATAAGGGTTAGGGGCTCTGTTAATGTTTCCAGGGAGGTTAAGGACACCTTAAAGATGCTCAGGCTCACCAGGGTGAGCCACTGTGTTGTGATACCCAAGAAGCCTGACTATGATGGCATGCTCCAGAAGGCCAGGTCCTACATAACCTGGGGCGAGGTCAGTCAGGACACACTGGAGAAGCTGGTGGTCAAGAGGGGCAGGCTGCCCGGTGACAGGAGGGTTCCTGAGAAGGAGGGCAAGGAGATGGCCAGGAAGATTCTCAAGGATGGCTCTGTCAAGGATACAGGGCTCAAGCCTGTTTTCAGGCTTTCCCCACCCTCCAAGGGCTACAGGTCCGTGAGGCTGGGCTTTCCCAGGGGGGACCTGGGTAACAGGGGGGAGAAGATAAACGAGCTGCTGAAAAGGATGATTTAATGGTCAAAAAGGTTGTGAAGCAGAGGGGAAGCAAGACCCATGGATGGGGCTCCAAGAAGAAGCACCGCGGGGCCGGCTCCAGGGGAGGCCGGGGCAGGGCAGGAATAACCAAGCACAAGAAGCTCTATTTTAAGAAGAGGGGCATCCAGGTCGGAAAGACAGGTCACAAGAGCATGAGGCAGAGGGGGCTCAGGCCCAGGGTGAAGTCCATAAACCTCAGGGATTTAGAGAAGCTGGCCGCGGGTAGGAAGGAAATCATACTCAGGGAGTTCGGTTATGATAAGGTGATTGGGGCAGGAGAGATAAGGTCTCCGCTCAAGGTCATAGCCCGGGCCTTCTCGGCCAGGGCAGCTGAGAAGATAGAGACTGCCAAGGGCAAGGCCGTCAAAGAGGAATAGCAGGGTTTGATGATAGTGGATGACATTGCCTACGGCAGGATAGAGATAAAAAACAGGTTGATTCTTGACTTGATAAACTCAAAGGTTGTCCAGAGGCTCAGGGGCATCCACCAGCACGGAAGCTGGAAATACATATTTCCCCATGACCATGCAAACAGGCTTGACCACTCCATAGGGGTCTTTCACCTCCTCAGGCATTTCGGGGCAGGCCTGGAGGAGCAGGCCGCAGGCATCATCCATGATGTGCCCCATACAGCCTTCTCGCATGTAATTGATTATGTCTATGACCAGAGAGAGACCATGGAGTATCATGAGGGCCTCCATGAAAGGGTCATAATGAATTCTGATATAGCAGGCATACTGAAATCATACGGCATGGATGCCAAGAGGATGATAGAGCACAAAAACTTTCCCCTACTGGAGAGACCCATACCCGACCTCTGCTGCGACAGGCTTGACTACTTCTTCAGGGATGCCGTGCAGCTCAGAGTATGCAAGAGGGGGGATATAGAGTTATTCATAAAGCAGCTTGTTGTGAGGGACAATGAAATAGTTTGCAGCGACCCTGCTGTTGCAAAGAGCATGTCCCTTGCCTATCTGGAATGTTCTGAAAGATGGTGGGCCAGTCCCCTGCAGGCGGCATCTTTCGAGCTTATGGCCAGGGCAGTAAAGGCAGGTTTAAAGAAGAGAGTGATAAGCGAGGATGACCTCATGCTAACGGATGACGAGGTCTACGGAAAGCTAAAGCAGTCTGGGGATAGAGAGATAACGACAAACCTTGGCCTTGTCAGGCCCGGCCTGAGGGTGGAGGACAACCCTAGGGACTTCGACTTCTTTACCAGGACCAAGGCCAGGTTTATAGACCCCAAGGTATTGGCCGGCAGGGTCAGGAGGGTCTCGGAGATGTATCCCGATTTCAGGGAAAGTATAAAAAGGTTCAGGGAAAGGATAGCCAGGGGTTACCACATAAAAATCCTGGCCATATGAAAACAATTTTAATAGCCAATCATAATATTCAGAAAGGTGTAATACCATGCCACTCAGTGATGCGTATATAGGCCTTCTCACAAGGATTCCGGGGATAACCGAGCCTGTCCAGAGGCTGACCTTCAAGGGCAAGCTCA
>DAOVGQ010000079.1 GCA_030672315.1 Candidatus Aenigmatarchaeota archaeon
TTACAATCGTTCTGATGAGCAGGAGGACTTTGGTTATCTGGAGAACGGGGGATTTGAGTCAGGCCTTGTTGCTCCCTGGGAATGCTTTGGGGAGAGCTGCGGCGAGAGGTACTGCCAGTGTGAAATCAGGCAGGAGGGTAACGAGTCCAATGGGAATTACTCCCTCTACCTCTCCTCGGATGACACAGGCGGCCAGCCCCATGTAATGGGTGCCAGCCTAAAGACCGGCTGGCCCCTGGGACAGGACAGGATAAAGGTAAGGTACAAGCCCACCGGGGAGTTCGTCAATGACGCATACATAAGGCTCTATGCTGGCCAGGGCATGTGCGAACTTAGCACTGTCCAGGACACCTGGCACGAGGACACATGCTACAATACATCCTTCTCCTCGGCGCTCTGGGTCAACCTCACCATTCATGATTATGGCGACGGTGGGGATGAGAATGATGCAGCCCATGTCCACATAGACTACATCTGCCTGGCCAATTCCAGTGAGGACTGCGTAAGCTACCATTCAGGATACCCGCACACTGTGTCAATCCTCTCTGAGGATTCCATTGGATACACTGACAACATAACGTGGACAATTCCCCTGAATGAGACTGTGGGGTTGAGGAGGGTTGCTGCCAATGCCTCAGGAGATCACTACAAGCCCGAAGTCGAGAACCTCTATATCTATATTTATGGCTGGAGCAACCTGAGTGCGGGTAACATATCATCGACGAACTGCACCTATAATGATACCTGGATATGCAGGCAGAATGCCAGCATGGGTGTGTTCTGTTATGTCTGGGATGCCAACGCCTCGGGGCCAGTTGAGGGCCACAATGTGAGCTTCTGGGGTGACGGGGTATATATAGACTCCAGTGCCACGGACTCGAGTGGAATGGCCCTAATCAGCTGGGTGAACTCCTCTGATGTAGAGGGCAACCATACCATAGTCTGCAACATAACGGATAGCCCCGACACATTCTACAATGCGAGTGATAACAGCAGTGCAGAGATACTGTTCAATATAAGCTCCGGGACAACCACAGCAGAGGTAAATGCGAACATTACCCCGGGTGACCCTGCAGATAGCCTCACCAAGGAGTTCAACCACACATATTATCTGGACATCAACATAACCAACACAGGCCAGATAGAGAGCATGTATGATGTCGCTATAGATATAAACACAACTGTCACCTCAGGGGGCATCTATGCAGAGCCCGTGAGCTGCCCCCCCATACCACCCACACAGAGCTGCGACAATACCTCTGTTATAACTGTCACGTACCTTGTTGCAGAGGGCTTCAGGGATATCCATGTGAATGTGACCTGGACAAATTCGGATACCTCCCAGGGTAATGCCTCAAATGCCACAGGTATTGCTGTGGCCAACAACACAGTCCTGAACATGGTCGAGAGCGAGGTAAACTACACCATGCCCAGGGGGGGCTCTGCCCTGGCAGGCAACTTCACTGTGGAGTCATTTGGGAACACCGACCTGCTGGCCATAACCTTCTCGGAGTCCGGGGACAATGCAAGCCAGATACATGAGTGGATAAACTATACACCACCCTCTCCCATAGCCAGCATCCTTCATGCTGGAGAGCAGCTGGTAGACATAACACTAAATGTCCCTGATAATGCGACAGAGGGCATCTATACTGTAAATATAACTGCCAATGCAACGGGTTCTAACTGCAGCCTGGCCAGCTCTTGCTGGGATAGCTTTGTGTTCAATCTCAATGTGACCATGCCTGACTGGAGGGTCTCTGAAACCCAGTTAGACAAGACCATAAGCCGCGATGCCAAGAATGGGACCATAGGAACAATCCAGGTTATAAATAACAAGGATGCAAACTGGACATTTAATGTCAGTATGGAGGGCAACGGGACAGGGAACATAACAGTCTCTGTAAGCCAGTTCAATCTCACCCCACTCTCGAGCTTCAGCCTAGAGGTCTACCACAACACCACAGCCGGGTTTACAGAGGGACTCTACCTGGCCAATATAACCATAGCCAACAATGAGAACGCTGTCCCCCAGAACATCAATATCTCTGTCTCCCTGAATGTGATAAACTTCTCCATAACCATAGTCTCGCCGAACCAGAGCAATCCTGTCACGGATATCATTCCGGGGGACATCCTGGACATAACAGCCAATGCGACCCTGAGCGGCAGCCCTGTGGATGAGAACATAACATGGTCCGTCGTGGTGGGTGAGGTGGTCTGTGGCAACAACCAGAGCGCCTATAATCTATCTGACCAGCTCTGGCACATAAACTGCAGCGCCCCTGACATTCCGGGCAATCACATAAACAACACCCTCAATCTCACGGGATACTACAATGTATCAGATGTCTCTCTCTCTGTCATAGAGGAGGCTGCAGTGATATACAGGGACACCACACCGCCTCAGATACATGACATATGGGTGGTGGGAAGGGATGGTGAGGGGAACCTTGAATACAGCGGGGTTGGTTCCCTTATAGAGGTTCGCGCCAACGTAACCGACAACAAAGAGATTGACTCTGTGTGGGCCGGGCTTTACTATGGGGGCTCGCACCAGGACAACTACACCATGCAGAACATTTCATACATATTACCGGACACCTGGAACTTCAGTTTCAGCTCTCCGATTGCGGTTGGGGACTACAGGGTTGTTGTCCATACAAACGACAGCATAGGCAACGAGAACGACACATCCTCCATGATAATGGGATACTTTGATATCTACCATCCCATAGACCTCAATGGGACGCTGGCGGACAAGGACGGGATGGCCATAGAGGCGAACTTCACATTCTACAGGAGCGACACCCTCTGGGAGATACATAACTTCTCCACCAATGGAACAGGCGGATACAACTGGATTCTCCACAAGAGGGTTTATGACATGAGGGTGGGGTTCTCTGGGCATGAGGTGTTGTTCTATGGGGTGGACATCAATGCCTCTGCTGTGAACCAGCACGGGATAGAGGACCCGGATAATCTGACTAATCCGATAACACTCGATGTCTTCAACAGAAACTCCTCTGATATGAGCAATGTGAAGCTGCCTGGGGGGGCTACCAACAAGATACTGGTCATAGGGATAAACAGCAACCTCACCAAACTCAATAACAGCATATACTTTAACCTTGACTATAGTGAGGCCCTTTCAGTTGCGCAGGGACAGGGACTCGATCTCACTGAAGCGGACTTCGGAATATATAAATGCCCAAACTGGAGCATCTCCACCAGGACATGCACCGGAGGTGACTTCCTGAATGATTCAATAACGGCCAGTGTGGATGAGGCCAACAACAAGATAAGCTTCACAACATCCGGGACATCAGCCTATGCGGTGGCCGAGTGGGAGGGTGTGAGCGAGAACGGGAATGGTGATGAAAACGGTGGTAATGGGGGTGACGGCGGTGGTAGAGGCAGGACATCGGCTGCACCGACCACCACAACGACCATGCCGTTCACTGTGACTACCTCGATAGGCAGCATAAGGATTCATCCTGGGGAAAACAAGACCTACCTGTTCTCGGTAAGGAACAAGGTATCAGGGAATCTCACGGTCTCCCTGGATGTCCAGGGCCTGGAGGATTTCATATTCCCTGAAAAGAGCCTCCTCGAGGTTGCCTACAATGACAGTGAGAGTATAGATATTGTGGTGTCTGTCCCGGATAGCATGGGAACAGGGACGTATACAGGAAGCATTCTGGTTACGGCTGCAGGAAAGACCCAGGAGATACCAATAACCATGACAGTGAGTATTGAGTCCAAGGACCTGGTCTCCCTGAGCATCGATATCCTGACCCCGAATGTCAATCCAGGAGGCAAGCTCAGGTTTGGTGTGGAGCTCAAGAACATTGCCCTCCCGCCCGGGTTCAATGTCAGCCTGGTGTACATAATCAAGGATAGTGAGAGGGAGCGCATAGTAAGTGAGGTGAGCGAGGATGTCTTCCTTAAGGATTCCCTTGTGTTCACGAAATCCACAGAGGTGGGGGTGAAGAATCCCATAGGCCAGTACTACCTGGAGATATGGGCCTACTTTGCAGACGGAAAATCCGTAAATGATGTGGCGGTGTTCAATCTGATCAGCCCGTACTGGTCATCTACAGAGGGGATAATCATATTGCTGGTATTGGCTTCTGTAGGTATGCTCATTATAGGTTACTATGGGTGGAGGTTCTATGAGAAATGGAGGCTTGAGAAGGCCAGGTATATCTTTCCCCTTGACTACAGAAAGATACCCCAGGAGGGTGGGGACTCCTTCTGGATAGGCAGGGTTGCTGAAACAGACAGAAAGGCCTGGTTCGATCCCGCAGACCTTACCACACATGTCATAGTGGCCGGTGCAACAGGGGCTGGCAAGTCAGTGGGGGCCTCGGTGTTTGTGGAGGAGGCCCTGGACAGGAAGATTCCTGTCATAGTCTTTGACCCCACTGCCCAGTGGACAGGGTTTGTCAAGGCCCTGGAGGACCAGAACCTTATGAAATACTACAGCATGTTCGGCATGGACCCGAAGTCAATCAGGCCGTTCAAGGGTATGATATTCGAGGTAACAGACCCCAAGGAGCTTCTCCGTGATATAAAGAAGGGATTTAAAAAATACCTTGCACCAGGTGAAATCACGGTCTTCACGCTAGACAAGCTCAAGCCAGGAGAGTATGATGAGGCCGTGAATATAATAATAGACTCCCTTTTCAGCATGCACTGGGAGGAATCCACCACACTGAAGGTGATTGTGGTCTTTGATGAGGTGCACAGGCTTCTTGAGAAGTACGGAGGAAAGGGCGGCTATGTGTCCCTGGAGAAGGCAGCCAGGGAGTTCAGGAAATGGGGCATAGGCGTCATAATGTGCAGCCAGGTCCTGGCTGACTTCAAGGAGGCCATTGCAGGCAATGTCCTGACAGAGATACAGCTCAATACCAAGTCAATCACTGACATACAGAAGGTGGAGACCAAGTACGGTAGGGAGTATGCCAGGAAGATATCCAGGCAGGGTGTCGGGGTGGGCATGCTTCAGAACCCCAAGTACAATGATGGCAAGCCGTACTTTGTCCAGTTCAGGCCCACATGGCATAATCCGCACAAGATAAGCGACAAGGATATGGATATCTACAGGAAGTTTGCAAGAAGGCTCGAGGAGATAGAGGCAAGGATAGGTCGGCTCAAGAAGGCTGGAGAGGATACCTTTGAGATTGAACTCGAGTTCAAGCTTGCCAGGGACAAGCTGAAGCAGGGGCGATTCAGGATGGCGCAAATCTATATAACGTCCCTTGAGCAACATTTAAGCAAGGGGTGATGTGTGATTGGAAGAAAAAAAGGCCAAGACCTCTCATGAAGAGAATGTGATAAGCCCTGCAGAATTCGAGGAGCTTGAGAAGAAAGAGGAAAAGAGGATAAGGCTCAAGAAGTCCCTTAAAAGGGAACCAATACCGAAACCGACCCGTAGAGAAAAGGCCACTGATGTGGAGATGCTTATTCTGAAGACAGAGAAGCTGGATGGAAAGATAGAGGCCATGGCAGACTACCGGAAGGCTGTGGATGAGAGGCTTTCTGGCCTTAACCAGGAGATTGGAGAGCTCAGGTCCTCTGTAATGGAAAGGGACAGGGTTATCAGGGATGTCCAGAAGGGATTCTCCAAGATAGAGGAGATGGCAGAGGGCATGGAGCCCGAGAAGATAACCAGGCAGCTTACCAAGAAGGATGAGTCAATTGAGAAGAACCAGGCAGCAATAGAGGCTCTTGCTGCACAGATAAAGCAGCTGAGAAAGGACACAAAGGCAAACTCCAGTATACTGGAGGGAGTCAGGGAAATCAAGAACATAGAAAACATTGTCCAGATGCTCAATCAGAAGATGGGCAAGATAGATGATGACAGGAAATTCACATCAAGGACAGCCGGCAAGATAGAGGCCATGTTCTCTGATGTGAGCGACAAGCTCGGGGAGTTCCAGAGCTACAAGGACAAGATAGCATTCAATGAGGAGACCATGCATGAAATAATGAAGGTTGTTGACATGCTCGAGACAAGGTTTGATGAAACCACAAAGAAGGATGACCTGAAGAAGCTGGAGGGCTCTGTTGAAGAGGGGTTCGAGAAGGTGAGAACAGAGGGTGATGACAAGCTCTATGAGCTCAAGAAACTTATGGATAACCTCCTCACTGCCCTCAAGGAAAGCGGTATGAGGGGCGTCCTGGAAAGCGTGGGTAAGTCAAGGCTGGACAAGATGTTTGCAACAAAGGATGACCTGGAGGAGATAGGCGCCAAGCTGGACATGCTCAGGGAGGCCACAGCGCAGACTGTAAGGGAGAAGCAGATAGAGCTCGCTGGTGAAAGGCCGACACCAGATACCAAGGTGTCCATTCCGGCCGTCGGCCGTCAGCAGACACCCCGTGTCAGCAGGCCTGCCAGGGAAATCCCCCAGGCCCCTGTTCCGGAGAAGCCAAAACCCCGGGAAGGGCCTGAGAAGGCCCCGCCGAAAAAGGAGCCTGTTAAAAAATCCAGGGGAAGGATTCCCCCTGCGCCTGTACGAAAGGAGGCCCCGCCGAGCAAGGAGCCTGTTAAAGGGCCATGGAAAAGGATTCCCCCCACCCCTGCTCGAGGGGAGGCCATGCCACAGCCCGGCCCAGAGGAGAAACCCCCTTCTTCCCGGATTAGCCCTATCCTTGCGGTAGAGGACAGCATGGATTCCCTGATGGAGCAGATCGAGGAGGCCATAAAGAGGGGGAACCTTGAAATTGCCAAGAAACTCTACAGGGAGACACTCTCCCTGTACGACCAGCTCAATGAGGCAGAGAACTATCAGGATGTCACCGTGCTGTATGACAGGATAAAGCGGCTCTACAGCAGGCTCAGGATATATACATAAAGCGGTTTCTGGAAAACGGTTACATGGTCTTCTTCATAATCATGAATGATTAATCACAAAGCCGTACAGAATGAATCCACTGTCAACATGAGAACCACGACTGCCTGAATCGGGAATCGCCTTTCTGGCCGGGGAGTTCTCGCATGCCTGCCCATACTCCCTAGCCTGAAGCAAACGACGCACTCACTGGTATCCTGGCTGTAAGCTAGAACACGCTAGCGAGCACGTCTCTTATCTGCCTCAGGTTCATCTTCCCGTTTCTTCTCTTCTTATGGACAGGCCTGGTTCCCATGTAGATGTTGCG
>DAOVGQ010000025.1 GCA_030672315.1 Candidatus Aenigmatarchaeota archaeon
TTCCTGGCCTTCTTTGTGGCCCTGCTGGCCAAGACCGAGATGCCACCTTTCCATGTCCCCGGGGCTCACCAGGAGATTGTAGCCGGGTATTGCACAGAGTATACAGGAACCAGGCTTGCCTTTATCGAGCTCACTCACTCTGTGAAGCTCTTTGTCCTGATAAGCCTAGGGGTGGCCCTGTTCATGGGAAGCTCGCCTGACCTGCTTAGCTTCCTTGTCAAGAGCCTTGCACTGCTCCTCCTCGTCACACTGGCCAGGACGGTGTTTGCCAGGCTCAGGGTGGACCATGTCCTGAGGGTGGCCTGGCTCTTCGGGGCGGTTGCCCTTATAGACCTTGTGAGGGTTCTGCTATGGTAGCCAAGAAGACCTCTTTAGCGAAAGTAAAAATCCCAAAAATAGAGTTCAGGTACTCCTGGATATATAACCAAGAAAACAAAGCGAGATTTACTGATCCCCTCTACCCCTCTGTGGATAAGATAAGGGAATACATAGAGGAAGTTAAAGAAGCCTGGAAACCGAAACAGAAGACCCTCCTCAATGCTATAGCAAAAAACTCCGGCCTTCCTTGGAGGGAGGATGCGATAGTATGTTATGTAGTGGGCAGGGGCGTTCCCATGTCAGACCCCCTGACCATGCCCCTTTACGAGAATAACAGAGACTTGTTTATCGAGAAGTTTGTCCACGAACTAATCGAGAGGATACTGATGCATCCCAGGAACCTTGAAGTCAAGCAGGATTTCTGGGAGGCTATGTTCAGGGCATTTAGTGCAGATGGAGTCAAGGTCTCCTACAGGGTCCCTGTCGATGCGATATATTCTGAGATTCATGCAAAATATTTCAAGCTATCAAAAGCATATACTGATGAAAGCCTAATGACTCGCAACCTTGACTACAGAAGGGCCTGGGAGCTCGTCAACGAGCTCGGCCACAAAAAGATAATCGAGCAGTTCAGGAGGGGAAGATGGGACTGACTGCAAGCGCCCTGGGAAACCTGTTCAGGAGAAGGTTCACCCAGAGGTATCCAAAGGAGAGGCCCAAGATACCAGAGGACCTCAGGGGAAAGCTCTATCATGACAGGAGCAAGTGCATCTACTGCGGCCTGTGCGCAGAGTACTGCCCCTCCGGGGCCATAACAGTTGACATGAAGAAAAAGACCTGGAGCCATGACCTTGGGAAATGCTTATTCTGCGGCCAGTGCGAGGAGACCTGCCGTACCCTGCCCAAGAGGGATGCGATAAAGCTCTCCCCAGAGTTCGAGCTGGCCGAAAGGCACAGGAGGGACATGGTCAGGACTCATGAGAAACCGGAAAGTCCCTGAGAAATAGAAAATACAATAAAAAATAAAGAGGGTTTATTATTGAGGACGGTTTACCTTTTCTTTTTCCTGGCTTTCTTCTTTGCCATCCATGTCACCCCCCTAATCTCAACGGTGATTTACAATGATATTAATAATTACACAAACAGGTTTAAATAAATTTTAACAACAAAATTTTATCGGTTTTTAATTGCTTCTCAGCATATCGGTTTTTTGGGAAGTTAAATTACCTTCTCAACAAAAGTATTATAAAATTTACTGAGAATTGGCTAGTATGACAAGAAAGCTTGAACCAATGTTCAATTACACTGAAGACTGCATAGTTGGTGGAGGAAGGTATGCTGCCCAGCTTGAGATACCCAAAGGGAGCAGCCTGAGTGATAATGATATAGAAAGGATTCTCCGGGTTGCAGGATGGGAAGAAGATGAGATGGAGCACATGGTTGATGGCTTTGAGGGAGGCAGGGCTGTTCTGTTAGGAAAGGATAAAATAAGCTACAATAACGGCATGGCCTTGAAGGCTTTACAGGTTAGCGGTGTAGGATATCTTGAACTGGAGAGATTGGAGGGAAAGAGGGCCCTTTTCAGTCCCAAGGGAAAAATGAAGCCTCCAGACACAGAAAACTTCTATGATTATATTGATTTAATGGGGGAAGAGGGCGGCTCTACAACAGGATTCAGAAATGGTGTCATTGAGTTTGAAAGGCCGGAGTATGCACCCAGGGGTTCTTATCTGGAAAGCCGGGCAAAGGAAAAGATAAACAAAACAAGAAAAGCAAGAAACCTCAATCTGAAGAGAATGACAGTTCCCAAGATTGAAGCTTACGGAAGATATCTGGACCTTAAACATAACGATGAGCATCTTTCATTCATGGTTTTTCCTGTACCTTCAGTTTCAGGGAGGTTTGCTGAATCTTTTTTAAAATCCTTTGAAGGTTCATTTGATGGATTTGCTACCTATATGGGAACCCTTGCGGATAGAGTGGGCAGAGCGGTAAGAGAGCTCCATAATAAAGGAAAATGTCACAGGCAGCTTCATTTTTCCAATTTTTATTATATTCCCGAGTCAGGGAGATTGTATGTGATGGACTGGGGGACAATGATGGATTTGAAGGGTATTGATGCTGACAAGAGAGCAATAGATATAAGGATACCCCATCAGAATTTAGAGCATCTTCAAGAACTGATGTTTGGAAGGATACGGAACCTTTCTGATGGAGATTTCATGATTGGAATGAACTCCATATCTTTCCTCCAGGAAACGCTCGGCAGTTATTTCGGAAGGGAGATTGACTTAATGAAATTGTATGACCAAATAAGAATGGAAACGGGAATAGAGGATGACGCTGAATCGATAGTCGAGATTATCAAAAGGGAGCTATCAGGTGTAAAAAGCAAGAGAAGAATAGGAAGAAATGATCCATGCTCCTGTGGGAGCGGAATGAAATTCAAGAGATGCTGCGGAAGGTGAATCAATTTTTGGATATCCCAGCATTAATTAACAAATGGTTATATTCCAGGCTGTCCAATAAACTCAAATGGAGAGATATGTTTTTGTTCTGGGAAAGAATCCGGCCCTGTCCTCGGCCGAGATATTCTCCTGCCTCAAGGCCGGGGGGATTCCATTCAACCTTCAGGACCACGGCAGGGAATTCATAGTTCTTGACTGTGAGCATCCACCCCTGATAGAGAACCTTGGGGGAACCATCAAGGTTGGCAGGGTCCTCTCCTCATGGCCGGATAGGGAGGTTCCAGAGGAAACCCTTAAGGAGGCTGTCCCCCTTCTTCCCAGATCAGGCCTCTTTGGGGTCAGCGCCTACGGAGCGGGCTGGCGGGAGCTTGCCTCCAGACTCAAAACCCTGGCAGGCCCGGGGAGGGCCTGCAAGTACATGAACATCCCGAGGGGAAGAGCGGCCCTAACCCATGTGGAGGTGATAAAGAAGGGTATTGTTGAGGATTCTGTCGAGTTCCTGCTACTCTCGGGGATGCAGAGTCACCTGGCCAGGACCCTGGGGGTTCATGACCCATTCGAGTTCCAGAAGAGGGACATGAAGAGACCCTTCAAGAGGCCCATGCTTTCCATACCGCCCAGGCTGTGCAGGATAATGGTCAACCTGTCAGGCCAGAGAGGCGGGATTCTCCTGGACCCGTTCTGCGGGATAGGAACGCTCCTCCAGGAGGCCATGCTCATGGGCTTCACTGTCTGGGGCGTGGACACCGATGGCCAGGTTTTGGAGTGGGCCAGGAGAAACCTTAAGTGGCTGGTCAAGGAATATGGTCTGAAGCAGCCTGGTTTTGAGGAGAGGATTCAGAGGGGCGACGCCAGGAAGCTCCCAGAGCTCTTTCCCAGGAATTCCCTGGATGCAATAGTAACAGAACCCTATCTCGGGCCACCCCTGAAGAGGATGCCTGACCTGAACAGGGCGAGAAGGATAATACGCGAGGTAAGGCCTCTTTATGAGAGGTTTGTCCGAGGGGTCTCAGAGGTTCTCAAGCCAGGAGGCCGCCTGGTTGTGGTCTCCCCCTGTTTTGATATGGGCCCCGGCAGGTCCCCTATTCGCCTCAACATGGAGGGCCTGGCAGGGAGGTCAGGCCTAACCCTTCTCAACCCCTTTGAGGGCTCCGGCCTGAGGCACGGCCTTCCCCTTCTGGACAGGGAGGAGAGGCACAGGACAATCAGGGAAATCAGTGTGATGGAGGCAGGATTGTAGGCCTTTCTTGGTTGAAACCCAACCCAGGCGAAAGCTTTAAACATATTTCTTTCAAGTAACTGAATTATGGAAAAAGAAGAATTGAATTTGCTCAATAAGGCGAGAGAGATTTTTAAAAATGAACCAAATCTGATAGAGCTGCCAAGCTACGGAAAGGCAGTTTTCGTTGGTGACACGCACGGGGATTTTGATGCAACCCAGAAGGTTATCGACAGGTACCTGAAGGATGGCAACAGGATTGTTTTTCTCGGGGATTATGTTGACAGGGGGAGATATTCCAAGGAAAACATTGATTTTCTGTTAGAATCGAAGATTGAAAACCCAGAGAATATCTTTTTGTTGATGGGAAACCATGAAGGTTACAAGGAAATCCGTGGCCTTCCCAAGAACTTTTGGATGAGTCTTTCGGAGGAAGAGGGGTTGTTATATGGAGATACACTGATAAAGCTTCCCCTGGCTGCTTCAGGCAACGGTTTGATAGCCCTTCACGGTGCGCTGCCTGATTTACAAAAAATCAAAGATATAAATAAAATTAAGCCAAAGAAAGTGGATTATAGATGGGAAACAGTTGTATGGGGTGATTTCAGGGATGAGAATGGAAAGGAACTCGGTACTTACCATGGAAGGCCGCAGTTCGGAAGGGACTACTTTGAGGGTTTAATGAAGAGGTTCGGTAAAAATGTCTTGATACGCTCCCATGACCCCTATGCAGAGGAAATAATGTATGACAAAAGATGTTTGACCATATTCACCTCTCATGCCTACCTTCCGAGAAGAACTGTAGCGATTGCTGATTTAGGGAGAGAGATAAAAACCACCGGTGACTTAAAGATAGAAGAGATCTAGAGTGCAGGTTTAGCAGGTTTATTTAGAATGTTTTCTAGAGGTGTTGCTTGACAAGTTCCCTGACAGGGGGGAGGTACAGGACAATCAGGGAAATCAGCGTGATGGCCATGACCAGAAACCAAAGCTTTAAGGTGCATTGTGATGAACTGTAATTATGAAAAATGAATTTGACGTCAAAATACAGAATGTTGTTGCTTTTACAGCCCTTGGCAAGCCTGTGCAATTAAACACGCTTCTGGAAAGGGTTGATGATACCGAGTGGCATCCCGAGACGTTTCCAGGCCTGATTTACAGGATGAACAACCCAAGGGCCTCTGCACTAATCTTTTCCCAAGGAAAGATTGTCTGCACAGGCACAAAATCCATTAAAGATGTTAAGATAGCAATGCACAAGATAGTTGATAGAATAAAGGAAGCCGGAATAGAAATGCCGAACAGATTCAAAATAACAGTGGAAAACATGGTAGCTTCCTCCAAAATCAAGGCAATCTTGAACCTGGAAGAAATCGCTCTTGCTCTGGAAAATTCCGAATATGAGCCAGAGCAGTTCCCGGGCCTTGTTTACAGGATAGCTGACCCGAGGGTTGCATTCCTGCTTTTCAGCTCAGGCAGGATAATCTGTACTGGTGCCCGAGACGTGGAATCAATCCACAAAGCGTTGCACAAACTTAAAGAAATGCTGGAGGGTATTGGTATAAAGGTAATACCGGAAAAAAGCAGCAGCGCATCCTGTAACCCCCCAGAATGACTCCCTAAATCTTTTGTTCCCTAAAGGTGCTGCTTTACCAGCTCCCTGACCAGGGGTATTGCCTGCCTGCACTCCTCGCTCATGTCGGTGTCGAGGCCTGTCTGCTTGGGCTGAACCCCTATGAAGAGGAGCTTGAACCTCATCCTGGCCTGGAGGTAGTCTATGAAGAGGTTGAGGGGAAGCTTGTGAGTTGACATGGTCTGCTTCTTTATGGTGTGGATGTCCACCAGGCCTATGGAGCCGGGCGGCTTCCCCAGGTCCACGGCATCGATAAGTATTACCTTTTCAGGGGAAAATTTCTGGAGCTCCCCCAGGAAGTTCTCCGGGCTTCTCTCGCAGTCAACAAGAAGGACGTCCCTCTCATCCACCCCGCCCCTCAGGGCAGCTATGGACTCGGGACCCACGCCGTCGTCGCCCCTTATCCTGTTGCCTATCCCGCAGACAGCAACCTTCATGATTAATCTTTTATTCAGGGGTTTTAATAATTAACTGCCAGTTTGCAAGGCGAGGGAATATGTGCATCTCATACCCCCAGAGGGTCCTGACCTATGAAGATGGGTACGCCCTGGTCGAGTTCCGGGGAAGGAAGAAGAGGGTCCGCTCTCCCTCCCCCCTCAGCAGGGGGGATTACGTCCTCTGCCAGGCGGGTTTTGTAGTGAAGAAAATCCCGGGAAGCACGGCCAGGGAGATGCTAAAGGAATGGAGCGAGTTCAATGACTTCTGAAATGCTTTCGGGTTTTGACCTGTTTCTCAGGTTCGCCGAGGGGTGCAGGCACTACCTTGAGGACAAGAGGGTGATATCCAAGGAGGACAGCCAGGAGATCCGGCTCTACCTTGAGAACCGTGGGATAAGGCCTTCAGAGGATATCCTAAAGAGGGTATACCATGTGGCCTATCCCGGCCTCGAAAGGGTCCGGGCCAGGATGAAGAGGCAGAGTATATTCGAGAGGGATGTCGTGAGGGAGTTCTATGCCTTTGACCACAACAAAATGAAGTTCGAGCAGGGCAACCTGATATGCATCGCCTACCCTGCCAGGGTCAGGGATGCCGAGCCAATCAGAACCAGAATCAAATCCGTTCCGAGACCAAGGCCAACCTTTCAATCAGCCTTTTCAGGGGGCGTCTGCAGGACCCTTATAGAGCTGGAGCCGGTGACAGGGATGTTCAGGGTGGATACCGAGCTGCCCCTCAAGAAGGGCGAGTGGGTGATGACACACAGGATGATGATTATCGAGAAGGTGGACAAGGCCTTTGCAGACAGAGTCATAACCTATCTCAGGAAGCTGGGGCTTGACAAGAGCAGGGTCTTTCCGAGAAAGGCATATAAATATCTGACCGACCTAAAGTTTTCAAGCAACAAAAGAGCCTGAAGACTGCAAGGAAGAACTAACATAACCAAGCAGGTGAAAAGTACATGCCGCCATTGGCAGGATTTAACAAGGCGGTTCCGTAACAGTTTGCAAGGCGAAGGAGTACATGCCGGCACGAAGTGCCGGACCCGTAACAGATTTCAAGGCGATGGAAAATGCACGAGTTCGGTTCTGTCCAGGAGGCCATAGCAAGGCTGAGGAAAATACAGCCCGCACCCGGGAGGGTCAGAATAAAACTTGGCAAGATGCGGGGCTCGGCCAAGGGGTTTGAAGAGCTCTTCAGGGAGCACACCCGGGACACCGAACTCCAGGGAATCGGCCTGGAGATAGAGAATATCCCTGTTGAGATTAAGTGCTCCTGTGGCCTGGAGGGAACGGTCCGTGTGATGGAGCATGTACACTTTGTCCGCTGCCCCAGGTGCGGCCAAGTCACGGATGCGGTCAGGGGAAACGAGCTCGAGATAGAGATCCTTGAGTAAAGTATTTAAGGTCTATTATATATTAGTGGATATGAAAGCGAAAGCAACTCTAGGTGAATTCAGGGCAGTAATGAATTATGTAAATACAAGCGGAAATCCTGTGGATATGGAAAAATATCAGTCACTGATGTCAACACTATCCGAGGAAATGCCTGATTGGTATTCCTGTCTCAATGACACTATTCTGTCTCCTAAGTCTGAAAAGATGTACAAGGAATTCAGGGATACATTGCCTCCGTACATTGATAACATACCACCTGATGTTGATGAAATCGTCAGTGGAATTCGTTCGACAAATACAGGGATTCAGTAAATAACTATATATTACGGCCTAGGCAATTATTCCATATGAAGAA
This sequence comes from Candidatus Aenigmatarchaeota archaeon, assembly GCA_030672315.1. Next base: position 7,826 of record DAOVGQ010000025.1, read on the forward strand.
GGAGACCCTGGGGACGTTTCTTGCTATAATGACCGCTGTGGTCAGCGGCTTCGCCATTCCTGTAAACAAGATATTCGTGTCCGGGCTCGACCCGGTTGTATTCACTGCCGTGAGGGCAATATTCATCGGCCTCATATTCTTTATTCTGGCCGGCTGCAGGAGGGGCTTCAGGTTCAGGAAGCTCAACAGGGTTCCATGGGGTTGGCTGCTCCTGATAGGGATAATAGGCGGGGGCCTGGGCTTTCTGCTCTACTTCTCAGGTCTCGAGCTCACAACATCCGGGAGGGCAGCATTCCTTCACAAGACGCTTCCAATATATGTGACGGTGTTTGCCTACCTCTTCCTCAAGGAGAGGGTAACAAGAAAGCAGAACATGGCCCTGCTTGTGATGCTTGTGGGTATGGTTTTGCTGCTCTCGGCCAGGATAGACCCCCATGTTTTCTGGCAGGACCCTGCCCTGGGCGATGCCCTTGTCATCCTTGGAACAATATGCTGGGGTATTGAAAATACAATATCCAGGAAGGTCATGATAAGGGAGGAGTCCAGCCTCGTGGTTTCATTCTCCAGGATGTTCTTTGGTGGGGCCTTCCTTTTCGGGGTCGCCCTTTTAATGGGCAGGCTGGATGTACTCATGGCTATGAGCCAGCAGCAGGCCGCAAGCATCATGATTTCATCGGCCTTCCTGTTTGCCTACATCCTGTTCTGGTACTCGGCCATCAAACTAATCAATGTGTCCAAGGCCGTGCTATTCCTCCTGCTGGCCCCGGTGATAAGTACCTGGGCTGGCGTGGTGTGGTTCGGTGAGCCTGTCCCGCCCCTGCAGGTTCTTGGCTCTGCATTCATACTGGCCGGGGCGGCCTTTGCAGGCAGGATAAGAAGCGAGTTCTCTGATGAGGTCTGAGATTACCTGAATTTCAATACCAATTTGCAAATGGTTGACAGCAAGTATTGAAGCAATTACCTGCTGCGCCTACATATATACCGCAAAAGCCGTCTGTACTGTACCACCAGACGTATCCATCTCTTGCGTTTACTTTTGTAATCATCCAAGCGCGATTACAGCATGTGTGACCCGAAAACCCAGGAGCTTCTGGGCAACTTGCGGCGTATGTGGCCCGGCAATTTGCACCTGTGCAGCACCATCCACACTGACATGGATTATCACTGTAGTAGTGCTGGCAGGCCTCCAAAGCAGCCTCTTTACTTTTTAAACCAGCCTCACTTATCCATGTGTGACCATAACCGTCGGTGTGACAGTTTGAAGGCCCATCACAACCGGCTCCACCACAAGAGGGTTCAGGATTTGTGCAACTCCTTGTATGAGTTTCTGCAGAGCATTCACCCCATCCACCATCCACCACGTCGCAGATAGAAAGGTCAGGAAGAGAAGGAACCGCTGCCCTGAAAGCATCAAATTCAGCTTGTGTCTTGGTGGGAATAAAATAAGAATAACTACCAGAATTTGTGATGCCATAACCAGGAGCATCATACTCTGTTACCTTTATAAATGAACCAGGCTCGCTTCTATATGAGTCAGCAGCATAAACAGATAGCGGTGTTAGAAAAACACCACCCAAAATAAACAGCCAGCAGCTTAGGAGCAATCTCTTCATTTTGCCCTCTTTAATACTTCAACTTCTTCTCTTAATCCCTGGATTTGCATTTGTTGCTGCTTTATGGCTTCTATGAGTGCAGCAACCAAATTACCGTATTGTATTGATTTTAAGCCGGTGTTTTCATCTGTTGATACCAATTCCGGAAATACCTTTTCTAGGTCTTGTGCAATAAGGCCAATACTCTGCTTATCATCTTCTTTCCATAGGAAGGATACACCTTCAAGCCTTTGTACTCTTTCCAATACATCAGGAATCTCCTGGATGTTTTTCTTTAGTCTGATATCTGAGCTGTAATAAAACGCATTAGCGCTTATGTCTCCAACTACATCAACGTTGCCAGGAAAAATCCAGGTATCGCTTGAAGAACCAGCAAATGTCCCCGGACCTATCTCACTTGATGAGTGCCCGGGGTCAGGGGCCGAAGTCTGGGCAATTGCGTAGCTTATGCCCGCCACTATCGCTATTGCAAGAACCAGGGAAACAATATGCTGTTTGGTTATGCTTATCTCGATTTTCATGCGGCTCTTTTTATATTTGGGCCGAGGAGATATATATGTTTTGGCCTGGTTTCTGGCTCTGCTGGTCTTGGCCACGCCGGCTTAGGTTTGCAAGGCCATGCAACTTATATATTTAAACAACACCTGCCAATAATTATTATTCAAAACAGGAGCAAAGGTTGTTGAGGTATTCTCATGTACAAGATTCTCACAGTAAAGGACAGGGTGAGGGTCCCGCCCTCAAAGTTCGGCCTGGCAATGGAGGACGCCCTCAAGGCCAGCCTTGAGGACATGTGGGAGGGCATAATAGACAGGAGGCTTGGTGTTGTGCTCTCCGTGACTGATATAAAAGATGTGGGTGAGGGTGTCATACTTCCCGGGGACGGGGCACTACACTATCCAGTGGAGTTCAAGATCCTTGTATACTATCCAGAGATGCACGAGCTGATAAAGGGCTATGTGATAGATGTGACAGAGTTCGGGATATTCATAAGGATGGGCCCGCTTGACGGCATGGTCCACGTGTCCCAGATAATGGATGACTTCGTCTCCTATGACAACAAGAATTCAATCTTTATGGGCAGGGACACCAAGAGAATTCTAAAGGAGTCTGACCTTGTCAGGGCTAGGATAATATCCATTTCTATGGCCTCTGGCCAGTACAAGATAGGCCTCACCACAAGGCAGCCAGGCCTGGGCGTGCTGGCCTGGTTTGAGAAGGAGAAGCAGAAGGCCAAGGTAGAGAAGAAGCAGGAAAAGGCTGCGAAAGAGAAAAAGTCCAAGAAAGAAGAGAAGCCGGAGAAGGCAAAGAAGGAAAAGAAATAAATGCTTTCAGGCCATTTCTTTCCTTGGGTAATAAGATATGCGAAAACAGTCTATGGAGGGGTTTCTTGCTTCGCAGTTAATGAAGTCCCAAAAAGGGGGAGAATCAAAACCCGGACAGTATCACATAAAGGGTTATTCGGAAAGGTTCACAGATATTAAGTTATCCGCGCCAGGTGCAGTGAAATATCATGAAGTTAATTCTGGCCTTGAAGTAATGTTAAGTCTTAATGAGGATGCTGGAGAACTTAAAAGGTATGTCAAGCTTCTAGGCGCAAAAAGATATAATGGCCCTTATCCTCTCAAGCCCCATGATAAACGCTTATTTGAATTGAGTAGCAAGGCTTTAATGAAGAAGTTCAGTGTGCATTAGTAAGCTTTTTAAGGTGTGACCAACCTTATTTAAAACCGCAGGCATTATATTGAGAAAGGTGTTGAGTGTTTGCCCTGCCTAGCGGGGAAGTGATGTTATGAGAGACAAGGTGTGCAGGAACTGCAAGAGGTTCGTGGAGGGCTCCAAGTGCCCGGTATGCAGCCAGAGCAACTTCTCGCGAAGCTGGAAGGGAATCGTGATTGTCAATGACCCCAATGGCTCAGAGATAGCCCAGCTGCTGGACATCAAGGTACCTGGCAAATACACTCTGTGGGTGAAGTAGATGGATATGCAAATTCTCACGATAAGGCTTAATGACCCGAAGTATTTGGCAAAACTTAGGGCAGACGTGAGTTCAATTGGCAGATATATAGGAGAGAATAAAGAAGGAAACCACATGATTCATATCCCTAAAGGCTATCAATTTAGCCCTGATTACGCCGAGGTGGTTCAGTGAAGCTTGAAATTAAGGAGCGCAAGAAGAACACTCTCATGAAGAGGGAGGAGGCCCTGGTTTCAATAGAGCATGGGGGCAAGGCCACACCGAACAGGAAGCAGGTCCTCGCCGAGGTGGCCAGGCTTCTCAATGCCAGGCCCGAGGGCATCATAATCGACAGGATAACCACCCCAGGAGGCAGGACTACTTCCGAGGCAAGGGTCCTTGCCTATTCTAGAAAGGAGGACATACCTGCCTGGAGGCTCAAGAAGATGGAGCAGAGACTTGCCAAGGCAAAGAAGAAGGCTGAAGAGAAGCCCCCTGAAAAACCTGAAGGGAAAAAGCCAGAGGAGCCCACGGAGCCGTCTGGCGAAGAAGCCAAAGAGAGCGTCGAGAAAAAGCCAAGGGGGGAGGCCGAGGAAGAGACCGCTGAGGAAAAGCCGGTTGAGGGGCCAGGACAGGAGGAACCTGCAAAAGAGGAGAAATCTCCTAAAGAGAAACCAGGAGAAGAGAGGCCCCAAGAAGCTCCTTCTGGAGAGAAGCCCGGGGAGAAAACCACGCCGGATGAGGACAGACCGCCTGAAGAGAAAAAGAGTGAAAAGGCCAAGCCTGAAGAAAAGGCCAGGTGATTCTTATGGCAAAGAAGGGCAAGGAGGCAAAGAGAAGGGAAAAGAAGCAGAGGACAGGCAAGAAGCACATGTCAGTCAAGGTTCATGAATATTATGAGGTAAGCGGCGATTCTGTCACAAGAAAGAGGAAGTCATGCCCGAGGTGCGGGCCAGGTGCCTGGCTTGCAGAGCACAAGGGCAGGCTCTATTGCGGGAAGTGCGGATACACAGAGTTCGAGAAGAGGCAGGGGGAAACCCCGGTAGTAGAGAAGCCCCCTGAAAGGCCTGAGGCTGAGAGACCTGGTCCAGAACAGGATGAAGGGAAGCCATCAGAGGCCGCAGCTGAAAAGCCGGCAGAAGCGAAAAAAGAAGAGCAGGCAGCCCCTGAGAAGGAAGCCACCCGTGAAAACACAGGCGGATAATCATACTATCTTTTTCTGAGCTTCGCATACACATAGCCGTGCGAGCGGCCTTTCAGAATCCCTTCCACTGCCTTCTCGGCAGCAGGAACCTCGTCCTGCTTGCCTATTATTGCAACTGTCTTGCCATAGACAGAAATCAGGCAGTTGGTGTCGTGCTCGAGAATCCTTCTTGTGGCCCCCCTCCTGCCTATAACCCTGGCCATGAGGCGCTTGATGGTCTTTTCTGACTCTCCCTGGAGACTTACTATCCTGAGTTCGTAGTCCTCCCCCAGAAGCAGCATGGCCCTTTCAGGGGAGAATCCCCTTCCCACCGCCTTTACAACCTCTGCAGTCCTCATGACCATCAGGGGGTCATCACCCTCTATAACAACCCCCTCGGTTATGGTTATCCGGGTCCTGCTCTGCCTCTCCAGCTCGGCCTTGACAGAGCCGTCCCTGCCTATCAGAACGCCCTTCCTGTCATCGGGTATGTTGACTTCCTCCATCACAGAATCAACCATCAGAATTTCATGTTTTTTCGTACACTTGTGCCCTTTGGGGTACGTTTTTGGCGAAAGTGGCAGCTTCCGTAAAAAAGGTGTTAGGCGTAGCCCCTCTTCCTGAGCCAGGCCATCTGGGTCTTGTTGTATATCCAGACGATGTCGCCCTTCTCGTCCCCCTCGACCTCCCAGGGCTCGACTATAACTATGTCCCCTGTCCTTACTGTTATCCTCTTCCTGAATTTTCCAGGGATTCTGCAGAGTCTTGTCCTTTCGTCCTTGCAGGAGACCCTGAACCTGGAGGCCCCAAGTATCTGTTCTATCTCTCCCATCACCTGCTTCCCCCTGGGGAGCCTCACCCTCACGGGCTCCTCTCCCGGGAGCTCTGGCCTGTCCCTATCCCTTAGCCATCGCATGTTTCTCCCTCTTCTTTGCGTCCTGAAAATGCCCCATGGCATCCTCAGGCGACTCGGCCCTGGCGTCCCCGAATACATGGGGATGCCGCCTGATAATCTTGTCTCTGGTTTCTCTTAATATATCCCCGATATCGAATAAATGCTTTTCCCTGGCTATGTTGGCTGTGAAGACAATGGACCAGAGCAGGTCTCCCAGCTCCTCCCTGAGGTTCTCCATATCTCCCTTATTCATGGCCTCCCTGACCTCCTCGGCCTCGCCAAGCAGGTCCTCGACAGCAGAATCCAGTGTCTGACTGATATCCCAGGGGCACCCATCAGGGGACCTCAGGGTCTTCATTATATCGACTATATCGGCGAAGCTGTTCCCTGAATCCGGGGGCGTCTTTCCGGCCATAAGAGAAAGATGGCAACAGGGATTAATAAATGATGGCATCGGGAATCTGTCAGTAAAGATACCCCAGAGTGAGCACGGCCTCCATGGGCTGGAACATGTAGTCAGCCCGGGATGTGTCATCAGGGGCCATGTACATTGAAACGACTGTTCTTTCAACGCTCATGTCATCATCTGTTATGGTTCTCGTGTGTTCTGATGACCAGAGAATGAGCGATGCAAGGAGTATGCCCCAGTCATCCTGGGCCGGGGACTCTCTGGACAGCCAGGCTGTCCTCCCCAGGCCGCGCAAGACACC
>DAOVGQ010000018.1 GCA_030672315.1 Candidatus Aenigmatarchaeota archaeon
GGAACGGTCTCTTCTCTAATCTTTGTGCTCTTGTTAGCACCTGCTGTCATGGCAGCCAGTGTAGACCTTCAGGTTTCTACAGGACAGCACCCCCCAGACAGGATATCAAGCTGCCCGGACACCGTCCTGAGTGACATTGAGGTCATGGTGACCAATCTGGGCGGCCAGACAGATACTGTCATGCTGACCCTTGACTGGCCATCTGACCTGGGGTTCATAAAGCCCCACCAGACACTTGCATCAGGAGAGGCTGCCGTCATAGACCCCTTCTGGATAACCCTTCCCTACAACCTTGAGCCTGGAATATATCATGCCAAGGTGACTGCTGAGTCATCCATGAGTGGGGACACTGTTACCAAGGACATAGAGATAGAGGTTATGAGGTGCCATTCTGTTGGCATAGTAATAGATGATGATTACGAGCGCTCCTGCCAGGAGACCCAGGAGCCTGTTGTTTATGACATTGAAATCGTGAACCAGGGCAAGTGGTCAGAGAGCTTCGACCTCTCTGCCTCTGTGGACTGGGCAGAGTTCTCCCAGAACAGAGTGACAGTCGAATCCGAGGAATCGTATATAGTCTCACTCGTCCTGAACCCCCCAGAGGGAATCTCCCCCGGAAAGCACACGGTCTTTGTGACTGCAAGGTCAACAGAATCCTATGCAGTTGCCACAGCACCCGTGGAGATGGATGTTGTGGAGTGCCTTGATTTCACAGCAGAGATTGAACCCGAAAGCCTGGACGCATGCCTGGGAGACAGCAGGGATTACAAGCTCATAATCACCAACACAGGAGAAGAGGAAGACGAATATATCATAGATGCGCCTGACTGGATTTACCCTGACAGGACAAGAACAGAACTGGATGCAGGCGAATCAGATACCATAATCCTTACAGTAGTTCCTAGTAAGAAGGGTGTACAGAGCTTTGAGGTGACAGTAACCTCTGAAAGGGACCAGTTAGCAGCCCCCAAGACACTCTCCGGGCTGATAGACGTTGAGGAGTGCAGGGGCGTAGCAATCATAGCTTCCCCCTCCAAATTGGCTGTCTGCAGGGGAGAGAGTGCAGAATTATCAGTCAGCATCAAGAACACCGGAAGCCTTAAGGAGACCTTTCTCATCACCTCAACATTCGGTGAACTCACCAGGGACAGTGTGACGCTCGATGCAGGCGAGTCTGAAACAATAACGCTTGATGTGGACACCGCAGAGCTTCCTGAAGGCACGGTCGTGATTGAGGTGACTGCCGCTGACGGGGAGATAACAGACACAGCAACCGCAGAGCTTGAGGTCGAGGAATGCTACACAGCAGAGCTTTCCCTGCAGCCCGATAAGGTTACCGTATGTCCTGGTGCAAGGATTCCTTACACCATAAGGATCAGGAACATAGGCAAGGAGACGGACAACTACACTGTCGAATTTGCAGAGGAGAGCATAAGCATCAGCCTTGAGCCGGACGAGTCCCATGTCATAAGCTATGATTACGAGATACCCTACATTGAGGAGGGAAGATACCTGTTCACAGTGGAGCTGAGCTCCGAGGGTGGAATCTCCCTGCTTGAGACTTCTGAGATAAACCTGAAATCCTCAGAGGCCTGCTACAGTGTTGAGCTTGTGGACGGCCCTGGTGCAGTGGATGTCGGAAAGGCCACCACAGTAGATATAACCATAAGGAACACAGGCGAGCAGGCTGACAACTTTATGGTAACCATGGATGGCCCTGACTGGGTCTATATCGAGCCATCTGAAGTCCACCTTGGGGGCGGGGAAGAGGATTCCCTCTACCTCTATCTTTCCCCTGGATTCGGGACACTGGAGGGAACCTATACCGTGACTGTCAAGGCAGAATCCGATCATGCCTCTGACGGGCTCGAGCTTGATGTGAGGGTGCCAGAGAACATAACTGAAGCCCCTGAAGAGCCTGAAGAAAGGCCACCAGAGGAGGAGGAGCCAGAGGCCCCTGAGAACGTATCCATAAACGTTACCCACCCGGCAGAGGAGGCACCCATAACAGGAGAGGTCATTGAGGAGAGGCCCTTCTGGAAGACAGCGGCCGTCGCTGTTATCGCCCTTATAATAGTTCTGATTCTGGTCCTTAGATTTGTTCTCCTTTTCAAGAAGTAAAAATATTTAATAAAGATATGGGCGATTGGGTAATTTTAAGATTCCCGTTTGATGACCCTGAAAAACCAGAAGTAATAGAAGTTTTAGCCAATGTGCCAACTAATTGGAAGGGATATCTAAAGGAAAAGCAGAGGAAGTCAAAAAAGAAGGAAGAAGGCCCCTCAATGAAATTTAAACCAGCCCGTCTAATTATCTAACATGCCCAGGGAGACTGTAGTGATTGCCCTCGGGGGCAACAGCATCCTCTCGGTCAGGGAGAAGTTCTCGATTCACCAGGAAATAGAGCACGTGGAGGAGTCCTGCAGGAGGATAGCTAGGATTGTTAAATCAGGCTACCGGGTCGTGCTCACCCACGGGAACGGCCCCCAGGTGGGGGACATCCTGCTCCAGCAGGAGCTTGCCAAGGACAGGGTCCCTTCCATGCCTCTTGATGTCTGCGGGGCCCAGACACAGGGGGAGCTGGGATACCTCCTCCAAAGGACCCTGAGGAAGATGCTCCCGAACAAGAAGATTTTTACCGTGGTAACACAGGTTGTCGTGGACCCCAGGGATTCCGCATTCAGGAATCCCACCAAGTTCATAGGCCCGTTCTTCAGAACCAAACCGCACCCCTCACCAGGAAGGGTCTATAGGAGGGATTCTGACAGGGGCTTCAGGAGAGTGGTTCCCTCACCAGAGCCCCTGGAGATAGTAGAGAGAAGGGAGATAAAGAAGCTTGTCGGAGAGGGGTTCCTGGTCATTGCCTGCGGCGGGGGCGGCATCCCTGTCTTCAGGAAGGCCTCCGGCCTAGAGGGTGCAGAGGCTGTCATAGACAAGGACAGGGCTGCAGTAAGGCTGGCCATGGTAGTGGGCGCCGCTGCCCTCCTTATAATAACAGGCGTGGACAGGGTTGCCCTTAATTACGGGACCCCGCACCAGAAGGACCTGGATTCCATGACACTGGAGGAGGCAGAGAGGTACATGAAGGAGGGACACTTCCCACCCGGTTCCATGGGGCCCAAGATAGGGGCGGCCATAAGATTCATAAAGCATGGCGGGAAAAGGGTTATAATAACATCGAGGGAAAAGGCCCTGGCTGCCCTGAAGGGAAGGGCCGGTACCGTCATAACCCGTTAAAGAGCACTATCGGGTGAAGAAGTCACCCGCATGCAAACAGGCATAACAGGGTGACTGATGCCCCTCGTATGTAATCACGCACAACCAGGAGGTTTCACCTCCTGCATGCAAGAGGCGCAATCCATGCGTTGATTAATAGGAGAGTGAGTAAATGGACCATTTAATCTCAATCCAGGACCTGAAGCTCCAGATAATCCTGGCCATATTCAGGAGGACAGATGAGTTCAAGAGGAAGCCTGTCCAGCCAGTTCTGAAGAACAAGAACCTTGCTATGCTCTTCCAGAAACCCTCCACAAGGACCAGGGTCTCCTTTGAGGTGGCCATGAACCACCTGGGAGGCCATGCCCTCTATCTCAATGCCCAGGACCTCCAGCTGGGGAGGGGC
>DAOVGQ010000066.1 GCA_030672315.1 Candidatus Aenigmatarchaeota archaeon
TTGTCCTAGGATCTTTTATGTCGAAAGCTGAGAAGGAAAAATAATCAAAAACTGTGGCCTCGCCGTTCGAACTCGAAAGGCTTAATATTTCCATTTATGACACAACTTAAATTTCAATCTAAGCCTTTCGGTTTTTGCTCACGCAGCCACTCCAGTTCTGTTCGCAAAAACGAATATAACAGCGATTTAACGGCTCGGCTCTTGCAGAGCCTCGACCCAAATGCCTCCTTCCAGTCGGCACTTCGTTAAATCACATACGTTATATGCAATCGCTGGCGAGCAATTCATGAACAATAACTTTCATTAAGTAATTTCTGAATCTCACATCTGTTATTGTTACAAACTGGTTTCCCACATCCACAATCTAATGGCCCATCGCATGAAGCAGTACAACCGATACCCGTGCAATCTGGTGCAAATTCCCTATTAACGACAGAAGTTGGATGACAGCATGATGCAGCGACGCAATCGGAATCAGAAACGCAAAAACTCATATCTTGATTCTGCACACACCCACTAATTAGAATTATTAGAATTAATGCAATAAGTGGTAATTGCATACTTCATTTTATGTTATATTATTTATAAGAGGCTCGCCAGTGACTACGGCACAGGTAAACGTGCCTGCTTAACCCCCCTCGGCTTCCTTGGATGCAAGGAGCTTTGTCATTATTATTGTTATGACCACAACAAAGACAGTCACCCCGAGGGCCGCCAGTGTAAGGTTCATGGGCCCTTCTGCACCCTCATAAAACGGCTTCAGCCAGGCCGTGATTGCATCCTTCCATACAAGGGCTGCCACAAATCCAAGGGCCGCTGTCATCAAGGTCAGTGTCTGCTTCCTGATTTCATCAAAAATTCCCTTCATGCTATACCTCCTCCTATTTTTTTTGTAATCTTTACACTCAGGATTTAAAAATGAATGTCCCAGACCAGCTACTTGTCCACCAGCCTGGCCTCCTTGATCCAGTAATAGCCAGAGTCTCCCTGCCACTCCCTTTCCGCCTTCTTTACCACAAGCTTTTTTATGAAGAAGGGACCGTCTATTACAAACGTTTCTGCTTCACCCCCTTCAAATCCCAAATGGAACCTGTATTTTTTACTCAGCTTTTTTAACTCCCCCAAGGACTTGCTGTCAATAATCCTGCCAAGCCATTCCCTTCCCAGGCCATCGCAGGCCACCCCAACAATCATTATCTCAAATCCCTTCTCCAGGACCTCTCTCCAGAGCCTTGCAGGGTCCTGCCCCCAGAGCGGGGCCTCCATGGAGAGGCCGAGCCTCCTGCACACAGCAGCAACCCTGTCACGCTGGTATCTGGATGCAAGGGCCCCCACAACAACACCTGATATCCCCTTGGTGAGAGGTCTCAGGACCTCCTCAAGATCCCTGAGCTCGTCCTCCTTCACGCCTTTAGAGAACCTCTTCACAAACTTTATCCCCGCGGCTCTTGCCTGCATCTCGGTGAGCTGTATGTTCGGGTAATGGAACATGTAGGACTCTGGATTCCTCGATATTATGGAAACCAGCTTGGTAACTATCCAACCCTTCTCAAGAACCCTCTGTACGGCCAGGCAAGAGTCCTTTCCCCCGGAGAAAAGGGCAGCCACCTTCATACCTTCGCCTCCCTATTGTTTACGGATCGGTTGCTGTCGCAACCGCTTGTATTCCTCACCTCTGCATCAATGCATATCTTCCATGCACCGGGGCCGTACGGCAAAACCTTCCTCTTGGCCAGGATTCTGACCCTCCTTCCCAGCTTTCCCGCAGCCCTCTCCAGCCTCTCGACAGCCTTCCCGAACAGCTCCTCCTCGACCTTAACCCCCCGGGAATCCTTCCCCTTCCTGCCAATGCCATAGAAATGGATGAAACCCCTCTTCTTAAGGCATTTGAGGGCCAAACCCAGGAGTCTGTAGCCCTCCATGGGAAGCGGCATCACAACCCTGTCACATACCCCCTCATACTTCCTGCATACTTTCCTGGCATCCCCCATAATGGGAACAACGAGATGGCTGAGCTTGTTCATGGCTATGTTCTGCTTCATGTACTCAAATCCCCGGGGATTTATCTCCACCTGGTAGACCCTGGAGACCCTGGGCTGCTTTCCTGCTATGACAATCCCATAGGGCCCTGCTCCGGCAAACAGAACCATTACAGTCTCCCTGGACCTGACCATGCCTGCAATCCTCTCCCTTTCAGTGACCTCCCTTGGGGAGAAGTAGACCTTGGTGGGGTCTATCCTGAACCTGAACCCATGCTCCCTGTGCATTGTCTCTGTCTCCCTTCCCAGGACCTTCCTGAAGGACCTGAGCCTGAACTCTCCCGACCTCTCTCCTGTCTTGGCCAGGACAGTCTTTATCCTGGGATGGACCTTCATGATTTCCCTGGCAAGCTCCACGTGTTTGGCCTTGCTGCCTCCTTGTCCCCTCTTGGGAATGGGAACCTCGATTATGGCAATATCACCGACAATGTCATAGCTTGATATGCGGGGTTTTCCGGCTCCCTTGCCCTTTTGTCTGGCCATGAGAAAGTATTAACCCTGCAAAATAAATATAAACTACGCAAACCAATTATTAACAGATAAATCAATGGTGGTTCTCTCATGGAGAAGATGCTCAAGAGCCTTGTCGATACCGAGTCTATTTCGGGTTTTGAAAAGACAATACGGGATGTGATGGCCAGGGAGCTCAAGCCCCATGTGGATGAGATAAAGATAGACAAGATAGGCAACCTCATAGCAAGAAAGGGTAAGGGCTCACCCAGAGTCATGCTTGCTGCCCACATGGACGAGCTTGGCCTGATGGTCAAGCACATAGACAAGAAGGGATTCCTCCGCTTCGATACCATAGGCGGGTGGGACAACAGAACCCTTCCCGCGACCAAGGTGAAGATACACAGCTCCAAGGGGCCTGTCATAGGCGTGGTGGGTTCCAAGCCACCCCATCTCATGGAACATGAGGAGCTGAAGATACCAGTGAAGCTCAAGGACATGTTCATAGATGTGGGCGCCAAGGACCAGAAGGATGCTGAAAAGGCAGGAATCTCTGTCGGGGACTTCGCGACCAGAGTTGCCGACTTCAACAGAATGGTTGGAACAAGGGTTACGGGTCCGGGGCTTGACAACAGGGTCGGCTGCACAGTTCTTGTGGAAGCCGTCAAGAGGCTTAAGGGCTTCAAGGGAACCCTTTATGCAGTGGGAACAGTCCAGGAGGAGGTCGGGCTGATAGGCGTAAGGGGTGCAACCTTTGGAATCAACCCTGATGTAGCGATTGCCTTGGACACCTCGATAGCTGGCGACACCCCTGAGATAAAGCCCTCAGAGGCCTGCCTCGAGCTCGGAAAGGGCCCTGTACTGGGAATAAAGGATGCCATAACCTTCATGAATCCCGCTGTGAGGAAATGGCTCCAGGATTCTGCAAAGAAGGCCAGAGTCAGCCTCCAGTACGAGGTCATGTCAGGGGGGGCAGCCGATTCCTCTGCCATGCCCATGATACGGGAGGGCATACCCTCTGGTGGTGTCTTTGTGACAACCAGGCATATTCACAGCACCTGCGAGGTCGTTGACATGAAGGACATAGAGGATACTGTGAAGCTGGTCACAGAGGCTGTGAAGAACGCACATAAACACTTCTAACACCTAACCTTTTTACAGGAGTCCTGCCGACTTCTTCAAAAACGTTAACGAAAAACATGAAAACCTATAGCACAACCTGCAGGTTTCCCTTGTAGTACTCTACCTTTCCTGTTACCTCAATGCCAATCCCTTCCCGTAGCCTGCTGAGATTCATACCAGAAAGTGCGAGCTGCTCGGCCTTGTCCTCCCATATGACAACATCCATACTGCCTGTCTCGTCCCTCATCTCAAAGAAGATGTGGCCGCTCCTGTGCTCGCGAAGCCCTTCTACAGTCCCTGATATTTTTACCTTCCTCCCGATGTAGTCCTTGGTTATCTCTCCTGCCCCTACCTCCTCAGCCACCAGCATAAAGGATATGAAATACAACGCAACTATTCCGGTGACCGAGCCAAGAAGGCAAACCCTTATAAGGACACTCTCCTTCACGCGCAGCACCCCCTTACTTCACACGTTTTTCTGACCCAACTCAAAGACCTTGAAATCGCTATATACAGGTCCATCCGGTTTAAGCACACTTTGCTTGAGTTTTATCTCCTTCACTTCAAGTTCACCCAACTTCACATTACCGAGCTGCCCGATTGTTTCAGCAATCCTCTCAGAACCCTTGGGCGATCTGACCCTCGCCAGAGTAAGGTGGGGGCTTGGCTCCTTGCTATCATTTCTTATATGAGAGAGCCTCTTCTCCAGGGCCACAGAGATGCTGGAAACAACATCCCTGCCATCTGAAATCTCTGCCCATACCACCCTGGGAGAACCCCTCTTTCCAAAGTATCCAAGGCCTGACAGAGCCAGCCTGAATGGTCCGAATTCCCCTGAAATCCTGTCTACTACCTCGCAGACACGGTCTATATGTTCTTCACGAACTTCACCGAGGAATTTCAGGGTCATGTGAAGGTTCTCCGGTCTTACAATCCTGAGGTCAGCCCCGCATCCCCCCAGGGAAGACATTACCTCCCCGCATCTGTCTATTATATCCTTGCTCATATCGATTGCTACGAACATCCGCATAGCAACCACTTGTATTCCTTATTTATATATTCATGGCAGGGCCTCAGACACGAAAAGCTTTTTAAGTCTAAACTTCAAAAAATACCTTGTTGTTCAACTTCATATCTTCATGTGAAGAAAAGTGATGTTAATGTATTCAGAGAATATAGAAAAGCTCTTCAACTGGGAATCCAACCCCTTTGTATTCCAGATACTTCCCGAGCTCTTTGTAGGTTACGGGAAGGAGACAGACTCCCTTGTCAACGGCCTGCAGAGCGGAAACAAGTTTTCCCTGGTTCTAGGTCCCACGGGTTCTGGCAAGACAACCATGATAAAATCCATCATAAGCAGGCTTACCAGTGAATTCGACCATGTGATTTACCTCCCGAAGCCGCCCAGGGACCACACAGACTGGGTCTCGGTCTTTCATGACTTCACCAGACCAGGTCTCCTGAAATCAATATTCTCAAAAGGGGATGGCGTGAACATGTACAACCTCAGTGAAATAGTTAACAAGAGACTTTCCGGAAAGAAGGTCCTTCTGTTCATAGACGAGTGCCAGGAATCCTCTGTGGAGAGCATGGAGTGGCTCCGGGCCCTTACAGACCACATACAGGACCTCTACATTGTAATGGCAGCGCTTCCTGTCTTTGAAAACACCCTGAAGTCAAGGCTTG
>DAOVGQ010000051.1 GCA_030672315.1 Candidatus Aenigmatarchaeota archaeon
GACCTACTTCAAGCCAGCCGGGGTCAGGATGGCCGGGCTGATGGAGACCGTGCTGACAGTAGACGAGTTCGAGGCCATCCGGCTCAAGGACTATGAAGATATGGACCAGACAGAGGCAGCTAGGAAGATGGGCATATCGCAGCCCACCTTCCAGAGGCTGTACGAGTCAGCAAGGAAGAAGCTTGCCGATGCCCTGGTCAATGGCAAAGCCATAAGAATAGAGGGAGGGCCCTACAGATTCATGGGCCCATCCAGGGGCCGCGGTCCTGGGTTCGGCCCTGGCTTTGGCCGGGGAGGCCCGGGTAGAGGAAGGGGAATGGCTTTGAGGTGAAGGTGGTTTGGATGAGCAAGGAAAGCGTGTCTGTTGCGGCAGTTATAGTGAATGTTTTTCTTGCTGTGGCCAAGATTTTTGTGGGTCTTCTAAGCAGGTCCTCTGCCATTGTTGCTGAGGGTATTCACTCCGGAATGGATATTGTATCGTCTGGGATAAACTACATCGGTATTAAGGTAGCAAAAAAACCTGTTGATAAGGAGCATCCGTATGGGCACTACAAGAGTGAGGTCATCTCAGGGTTCTTTATAACAATAATCCTTTTCGCCTCTGCTGTATGGATAATCTATGAGGCTACCCTGAGCTTCCTGGGGCCCAAGTCAGTTGATGTCTCCTACCTGGCCCTGGGTGTCATGATGGTCTCTGCTGTAGTCAACGAGGTGATGGCCAGAATCAAGTTCAGGGTTGGGAAGAAGCATGAAAGCGTCTCCCTGATAGCGGATGCTATGCATAGCAGGGTGGATGTGCTGACATCGCTTGGTGTCCTGGTTGGTTTGATTCTGACCGGCTACTGGGTTTATGCAGACTCTGTTGCTGCCATAATGGTTGGTCTATACATAATCTGGAGCTCTCTTAAGCTGGGTAAGGAGACAACGGACAGCCTGCTGGATGTCTCTGCAGGGGAGGAGGCAGAAAACAAAATAAGGGATGTTGCAAGTAAAGAAAGAATAGAGATGTCTGGGCTAAAGACCCAGAAGCTTGGGTCATATATATTTGCGGAGTTGAGGATAAAGCTGGATGCAAAGCTAAAGGTAGAGGATGCATCAAGGATTTCAAAGAGGTTCGAGGCAAGGCTTAGGGAGAGCGTACCCGGCCTGAGATACGTGGTGATACAGATAGATTCCCATGAGATAAAGGAAAGCTATTACAGAGGAGGTTTCGGTATGGAAATGGAATGGAGAGGAAGAGGCAGGATGGGAGGCCCTGCCATGGGACCCGGAGGGGGATGCGTGTGCCCCAAGTGCGGTTACACAGCCCCTCACCAGAGAGGGGTCCCGTGCTTTGAGCAGAGCTGTCCCAAGTGCGGAACAAAGATGGTAAGAAAGGTGTAGAGATGGAAGGCCGTAAAGGAGAGGGAATGGCCTTAAAGCAAGGTGCAGGCCGGGAGGGAATCAGGCAGAGGTCAGAGAAGAGCCTGAGGAAAACAGTGAATGCCTTCAGGCAGATTATTCCCATCATAATTGGGGTTCTGCTTCTGATTTCCCTGGCAACTGCCGCTGTGCCGAAGGAGTTCTATTCATCCGTGTTCACCGGGAATGATGTTTTAGATTCGCTTATAGGGGCATTGTTCGGGAGCCTTGCTGCAGGGAATCCCGTAACAAGCTATGTTATAGGCGGTGAGCTCCTCCTCAGGGGAATCTCCCTTGTCGCAATAGCAGCGTTTATCCTGGCATGGGTGACTGTCGGGGTTGTGCAGTTCCCTGCAGAGAGCATGATACTGGGCAGGGGGTTTGCCCTCAAGAGGAATGCTGTGAGCTTCCTTATGTCGATTGTGATTGCATGCCTGGTGGTGTTTAGCCTGGGGGTGCTGGGATGAAGACAAAGGCCGGAGGTAAGGGAGGAAAACCTGAGGGAATGACAAGAGGGACGGGTGAGGAAAAATCCAAAGGTAGGATAGGAAGCGGTATGAAATTCCTCCTGGGAGCCTGCTTGGTGTATATAGTTGTAGGTGTTGCCAGCCCTGAGCTGACCCTGTCAGCCATCTCTGTATTTGTGAGAATGGTGGTTAACATACTTCCTGCCCTAGCGCTTGTGCTCGGGATGATGTTTGCCGTGAACCTGCTCCTTGAGCCCGGTAAGATTGTCAAGTACCTGGGAAGAGAATCCGGGGCCAAGGGATGGCTTATTGCGATTGGGGGTGGAATATTGTCTGCGGGGCCGATATATGCATGGTATCCCATGCTCGCTGAGCTCAGGAAGCACGGGATGAAGGATTCCCTGATAGCGGCCTTTCTTTACAACAGGGCAGTGAAGATACCACTCATTCCGGTGATGGTGTATTACTTTGGATGGCTTTTCACTGCATTGATAATGATTTATATGATTGTGTTTTCAATTATAAACGGTCTTATAGTTGGATTCGATGGAGGTGTAAGGAATGAACATAGTGATTAGCTCGTCAGGGCCTGACATGGACAGCCAGGTTGATACGAGATTCGGGAGATGCCCGTATTTCATGGTGGTTGAGGTGGAAGGAAAGGAGATAAAGGGTCATAAGGCTGTTGAGAACATCTCTGCGCAGCAGA
>DAOVGQ010000094.1 GCA_030672315.1 Candidatus Aenigmatarchaeota archaeon
GCTCCAGAAGGCAGCCTCTATCCCGGGGCCCAAGTTCATAGACCTCCTGGCACCCTGCCCCACCGGATGGGGATTCGAAGCATCAAAAACAATTGCAGTGGGAGACCTTGCCATCAGGACAGGGGCCTGGCCGCTCTATGAGATTGAGCACGGCAGGTTCACCCTGAACTACAGACAGGCAAAACTCCTCCCAGTAAGGGAGTACCTCAAGACCCAGAGGAGGTTCATGTGAATCTCCCACAGGGTCGTCAGGGATATCCAGAACTTCATAAATAAGGAGTGGAAGCTCCTCCTCCAGGGAAGATACTGGGAGGCGGTGGAGTACTGATTCTTAAGCCTTTCGATATAATAAATATTACTATGAAAACTAGTTCAGGCTCTGACCTCAAGGAGTTCCTGAAAAAGGCCTATGTCCTGCAGCTTAGGGAAGGCTCTTTCTCAGCTGCCCCCCTGGCCAGGGAGGCCGGAAGGAGCTACGGCTACACCTCAAATGTCTTGGGGAATCTCCTTGTCATGGGATATGTAAAGAGGGTCAGGGAGAGGGTCCTGCTCGGCCCAGGCGGCAGGTCAGGCCTGAGGGGGTTCTCCCCGGCCGGGTACGCCCTGGCCAGAAAAGGCAGAAGCAGGATAAAGGTCGTGCTGACAGGGGGCGTCTTTGACATCCTGCACCCGGGCCACCTGGCAATATTGACCGAGTCAAAAAGACATGGAGACGTGCTCGTGGTGGTTGTGGCCAGGGATTCCACAATCAAGAGAAGAAGGGGCAGGAGGCCCGTTTTAAGCGAAGGTGACCGCCTCCTGATGGTCTCTTCCCTGAGACAGGTGGATACCGCAATCCTTGGCTCAGAACGCAGCTTTGCAGAGACCCTTAGGAAGGTGGGTCCGGACATTGTCTACCTGGGATATGACCAGCACGCTGATATGGCCTGCCTGAAGAGGCTCGCAAAGGCAGGCATGCACATAAAAACAATTAAGGCCGAGAGTATGCTCCCTGAACACAGCACCACCAACATTCTCAGGAAGATAAAAGGGTATTAACCCCATTATTATTCATGAGAGTCGCTGAGAGGAACAAGTCCCTGGTCTGGACTATTATAGCCCTGATATTCCTCCTTATCATCCTCCCCCCGCCAGCTGGCCTTACCATCCAGGGATGGCGTGCCATTGTCCTCTTCCTTGTTATCGTAACCATGTGGGCCACTGAGGTTGTCCCCCTGCCCGTTGCTGCCATATTCGCCCTGGTGCTGCAGCCCGTTCTCGGGGTTGCAGACACAGGGCAGGCCCTCTCAGCCTTTGGGAGCAATGCTGTCTTTCTAATCCTGGCGGGGTTCCTCCTGGGAGCCGGCCTTGTCAAAACCCACCTGGACAAGAGGATTGCCTACAGGGCCATAAGGATGTCCAGGAACTCTGGTATCGCTTTGTTCGGGGTCATTCTGGTGACAGCCTTCCTCTCCATGCTCATGTCAAACACAGCCACAGTACTGATCATGCTCCCGATTGTAATGACCCTGTGCAGGAAGGCAGGGCTCAACATGAAGGCATTCCTCCTGGCCACAGCCTATGCAGCCAATGTGGGCGGCGTTGGGATGCTTGTGGGGACTCCCCCTAATGTGATAGCTGCCGAGGCCCTGGGATGGGGCTTCTTTGAATGGATGCTCATCGGCCTTCCCTTTGCCCTCATGATGCTTCCCCTGCTCTATGTATCCCTGCTCATTGTGTACAGGCCCCACAGGGTGATACACAGGAATGTCCTCGAAAGGCTCGAGCACCTGGGCCCGATGTCACATGCAGAGAAGAGGTGTGTGGGAATAATACTAGCAACCCTTTTCCTGTGGATGACCAGTCCAATCCACGGCATACCGGCCGCTGCCGTGGGCCTTATTGGCGGATTCCTTATGTTCCTCCTGGTCTATGACTGGAGGTTCCTGGAGAGGCACACGAACTGGGGGGTAATCATCCTTATAGGCGGGGCAATATCCGTGGCCAATGCCCTGAGCTCCACCGGAGCAGCGGAGTGGATGGCCCACGGCTTCCTTGCAGCTACAGGCCTTACCAACCCCGTACTCATTGCATTTAGCTTCGCTGTTCTTGCCATAGTGATAACCCAGGCCATCCAGAACACAGCGACATCCGGAATGCTCGCCCCCATACTCGTGGGGGTGATGTCAGGCCTTGGCGTGGCCTCCCCAGGAATCCTGGTCATCCCAATCATCGCATCATCCATGACATTCCTTCTTCCGCCAGGGACAGCGCCCAATGCAATTGTCCACGGGACAGGTCATATAAGCAACAGGGACATGCTCAGGGCAGGCATTCTGCCAACCATGTTTGCCCTGGCACTCCTGCTGTTCTATTCCTTCTTAATATAGAATTCAGAAAAAGCAAGTAAATGCGGGGCCACAATATCGGCAACACCTTTCCTTCCCGACTTGGTTATGGCCCAATCTGTCCCCGAAGGGGACAGCCGTCACTTAGGGGAAGGTCGGGCAACAGGGCCCCCGAAACCCGTTCAGAAACAGGAAAAAATCAGAATCCCCTCTCTTCCTCATCACCAAACTCCGATTCAGGGTTCTCTTCCTCATCCTCCCCCCACTCAGGTTCCTCCTCAATCATGAACAAACTCATCCATTCACCCCCAAGACATTGAAACCGTTCCGGCCGTCAACAGCCATCAGGTGCACAACTGAAGACTTTTTAATAATAAAAGTGGTCACATATTTAAAGTTATCTGCTGAAAAAACAGGCTTCTGATACCAGTTAAAACCTCGATGATGTGTCAGGGTTTGACCAGAACTCCCCTGGATGCTCATGGTCATATGGGTCTGTATTGAAGACACCCCCACATTTAATGCACCTGACCACGTTCTTCTCTGTTTCCACCCTCTGTTCATGGTCACAGAAGGGGCAGAGCACGGTTCTCTTTTCCATGTTCATAATGGGACAAGAAGCCTATTTAAAGCTTTAACTGACCTGTGCATAACCTACATACCCTCTATGCTCTCGCACACGCACACAGTCCTGATTGTTGACAGGCATGCCTGGCTCTGTGTAATGGAGAGTATATAGAAGCCACTCTCTGCCTGAATGCTGTACATCTCTGTGACATCCTCTCCTGTGTACTCCTCAATCAGACCCTCGGCGCTTGGGTTGGAGTACGGCCGGGCCGCGGCCATAGCCTCCTGGTCCTGGAGCAGGCTCACCGCGCCCATACACTCCTCCATCATCTCGCTGTCTATCGTAATCTCCCCTATCCTGTCCCCGTACTCTCTGTTTATGTAGTCCATCTGATCAGCCATCCTTTCCATGTCCTCTTGGCTGAACCCCAGTTCAGCCATTGTATTGGGGAAGCCCTGGAACCCCATGAGGCCAATCACAAGGAAGGCTGCAAAACCCGCCAGGCCAGCTAGCCTTACAGGATGCCGGATTCCGTGCCTGTGCTTGGCTTTCTCCTTCCTCTCAACCTTCCTGGCCTTGTCCTTCATCTCCGCCAGATTGTGGATGGCCTTCTCTATTCCAGGCAGATTGAATACATTGTAGGATATCATCCTGAGGGTTGCATATATAGCAAGGGATGCTATGACTCCCCCCAGGATTACATTAAGAAAGACCGCCTGAACGACCGCATATATGGGGACTTGGCTGAGGGATGGAATAACCCAGGAGATGCCCATACCGCAAACCAGGGCCAGGAAGCCAAAAACCAGCCTCCCCACAATCCTCAAATAAACAGAGAGATACCCCCTATAGGCCTTCATAATGAAACCACCGAAGGTTAAAACAAGCCCGGCATAGAAAATCAGCTGGGCAAGGTTTATCAGAAATGGAAGGTCCCTGAACACCTGCGGTGCAGACTGTATAAGGGCTGATATGTCCATGCAAACCATTAATACTTGGGCCCGGACTGTTAAATAAATACAGCGGCTCCCAATTATCAACATGCACGAGCTCTGCATAAAGTGCGAGTCCTGCGGAAGGGAATACCCTACAGGCAGGACAATCTTCCGGTGCGAGTCCTGCAGGGCCTCCCTTGAGGTACTGTTCGATTACCCCAAGCTCAGGAAAACCCTCTCCCTGGAGAAATTCAGGATCAGGCCCTTCAACCATTCCCGCTACCTGGAGCTCTACCCTGTCAGGGGCCTGGTCTCCATGGGCGAGGGCGGGACCCCCCTGATTCGCTCCAGAAACCTAGAAAAAGACCTCGGCCTTGGTTTCGAGCTCTGGTTCAAGTGCGAATCCCAGAACCCCACAGGCTCCTTCAAGGACAGGGGCTCATCTGTAGAGATAGCCCGCTCACTGGAACATTTTGAATCGCACAGAAAAACCAAGCGAAGGGTTGTGGTGGCCTCCACAGGGAACATGGGCGCCTCCCTCTCTGCCTACTCTGCCCTTGCCGGCCTTGAATGTCATGTCTTCACCCCCAGCGACGCAAGGCCTGTCAAGCTCAGGCACATCCTTGCCTACGGGGCCAGGCTCCATCAAGTCCCTGGCGACTACACACAGGCTGCAAAACTTGTCGAGCAGGCCTGCATGGAGTTCGGCCTCTACCTCCTCGGGGACTACCTCTTCAGACGGGAAGGCACGAAGTCTGTGGGCTTTGAGATAGCTGACCAGCTCCCCGGGACAGACTATGTCTTCTGCCCGGTTGGAAACGGCACCCTTATCTCAGCAACCTGGAAGGCCTTCAGGGAGTGGAAGGCCCTGGGCTTCTCCCGATGCCTGCCCAGGATGGTGGGCATCCAGGCCTCTGGCTGCTCCCCTGTAACCAGGGCCTTTAAATCAGGCAGGCCCATAAAACCCGTCAAGGGAAAAACCATAGCAGTGGCCATAGAGTGCGGAAACCCCCTGGACGGCACCAGGGCCCTGGCAGCGATAAGGGATTCTGGGGGTTTTTCAGAGGCCGTATCTGACAGGGAAATCCTAAGGGCCAGGGAAATCCTGGCCAGGAGGGAGGGCATCTTTGCCGAGCCAGCCGGTGCAGTGGGCCTGGCCGGCCTCATAAAATCCCTCAGGAAAATCCCCCGGGGATTAAGGGTTGTATGCCTGATAACGGGCCACGGCCTCAAGGCACCCTACACACCAATATCAGGTAGGATGGATAAGCTCAGGAGGGGTGCCTCCCTGAAGCGGATTTTCGGCTAGCTAGCAACATTTATAAACCCATGCCCTCATTAATTAACCAATCCAACCACGAGAGGTTACTATGGCCAGGATGTATTCTAGGAAGAAGGGCCGCTCAGGCAGCAAGAGGCCGCTCCAGAGGACATCCGCCTGGGTGAAGCTCAAGCCAGCCGAGGTGGAGGAAATCATAGTCAAGCTGGCCAAGCAGGGCAAGCAGTCTGCTGAGATAGGCCTTATAATCAGGGACCAGTACGGCATCCCCTCCACCAGGGACGCCTTCAAGAAAAGGATAGCAAGGATAATGAAGAAGCATGGTGTCTACAACGAGGTCCTTCCCGAGGACATGTACAATCTGGTAAAGCGGGCCGTGAACCTGAGGAAGCACATGGACAAGAACAAGAAGGACTACACATCCTACAGGGGCCTCGAGCTCACCGAGTCCAAGATTCGCCGCCTGGCCAAGTTCTACAAGAAGCAGAAGGCCCTCCCAGAGAAATGGAAATGGGACCCCGAGAAGGCCAAGTTGTGGGTCAAGTAGATTCTTTCTCAATAATGAACAGGGTGTTAGGCTTCACGAGACCCAGGAAGAGTGCCAGCCTCACCTTGAACGGCCTCTCTTTATAATTCTTGTATGACATCATACCGATAAGCCTTTCCATCCCGATAACTTCCTCGTATCCGAAGGGGTTTGCAAGGGTCACTGTGTCCTTTTTGTTGTCAATGCCAATAACAGTTGAGTAATGTATGTACATAGTTTCCATGTCAAGAACATTCTCTGTTGATAAGAGGATGGGGACAGGAATCCCATTCTTGAGCTGCCTGATAAATATGCCGGGTATCTTCTTTTCTTCAGGATTCATGGCTTCTATTGAGTAACCGGGAACATATTTCCTGAATATCTTCATGAACTGTGAGGGAAGAAGAGCCTTTAGATTCATCGAAAAGAAGCCGTGGGGTATTTCCCTTTCCTCCATGGGTTTCCCGAGGAAAGTTGCCAACGATGCTATTGCAGAATACCCGCATGTATATGGCGTCTGTTGTTTTCTTATAGGAAAGCTATCCAGTTTTATTGTTCCCATCTTGATAGTTAATAATAGAAATAATAATGTTTCAGGTCATGGCCTACGCCAGGACCCTCAGGTTTCTCGAGGCAATGGCCTGCAGAACCCTCCGGCCCAGTTCTGACCTTTTCCTGACCCTTATGACACCCTTCTTGCCCACATGGGCCGAGAAGAGGTATTGCTCTTCCCTGTAGATGTCCACGGGTGTGCCCATGAGGCCTGACTCGAGCAGTATGTTTATGAAGGCCCCGCTCTCGGTGTGCCCCCATCTGACCTCGTTCTTGAGCGAGCCCTCCTTGGGCTCCACAGATATGTTTATGCCCAGTTTCTTCTCAAGGGCCTCGATGTTCGCCCCCTTCCTGCCAATCATTTTGCCTATGGCCGAGTTCCTGACCTTCAGGATGACCCTGTTTTCAGAGCTGAACTCTGCCTCCATATCAGGGTCATACCTTCTGAGCTCCTGGCGTATCTTTTCCAGGGCCAGCCTCTTTACAGGAGAGGCCTGCTCCTTCCTGACCGGGATTATCACATTCTCCTCGCCGAATGTGTAGATTTCATATTCAAGGGCCTTTGTGACATGGTCCCTGACCTCCACTATGGGTCTGGCAAGGTCCTCGTCCTTCATACCAGTGGGGACCCTCACAACCATGCCTATCTCATAGACCTTCTCTATCCTCCCTGCACTGATGTATATCACGGTATCCATTACATGGGGGATTGTCCCGAGCTCCATCCTGCCTATGAACCTATGTATTGCAGAGACAGGATTGGTGGCGTGCATCACGCCTATCATGCCCACACCGGCAAGGCGCATGTCACCAAACACCCTGAAGTCCCTGGTCTTCCTTATCTCATCGAATATGGTGTAGTCAGGCCTTACCAGGAGGAGCAGATCTGCTGTCTTCTCCCAGTCACCCTCGAGGGGGGCGTACTGCGTCACGTCAGGACCCACCTGCAGGTCCCTGGGCTGCTCAAAGGTCTTGACTATCATTCCCTGCTCAGTCAGGAAGTCTGCTATGGATGCTGCAAAGGTGGACTTTCCAGAGCCAGGAGGCCCTGCTATCAGGATCCCCCTGGAGCCTGTGACAATGCTCTTCTCGAGCTCCTTGTGCAGATTGTAGTCAGAGAGGGTGAGCTTTGCAATGGGCCTGACAGCTGTTATCTCCATGGCATCAGAGAAGGGAGGCCTGGTTATGGCTATCCTGTAGTTTCCCATCTGGATTACCATGGCCCCGTGCTTGCCTATCTCAACAAAAGAATTTTCTTCTATCCTTACCTTGGAGAGTATCTCCTGCTCGATTGCCTTGAGCTCCTTCTCTGTGAACCTATTCTTTCCCACTTGCACCAGCTCCACCTTGCCGGGCATTCCCTTCTTGGCAAAGGGGAAGCAGCCCTGCTTTATGTGGACTGACTGGGTATCCGTGGTAAAGAAGCCCTCAAGCTCTATGGGCTTGCCTGCTATTTCCTGCTTTATGTATTCAACAGGAACGCCCTCGGCCTCGCCCACCAGGGCCTGGACGTAGTCAGAGGTGAGAAGAACACCCCCTTCCTTGACAGCCACGTCCTTTATAATAGCGTCCAGCCTGCCCTTCTTGGCGAGCTGTATCTCCTCGAGCGTGGGCCTCTTGCCAGTGAACTCTATGCTCACTGACCTGGACTTTCCTATCTTCCTTATCCTCTTGATCTCCTCG
The DNA here is from genome assembly GCA_030672315.1 of Candidatus Aenigmatarchaeota archaeon. The sequence continues at coordinate 7,871 of DAOVGQ010000094.1, forward strand.
AGGCCTTCAAATCCCGTTTCCCTTCCACGGGAGGCCTGGGCCTGGAGTTCGTCCAGGACAGTCCTTGGTATGACTATGCTGACCCCCTTGAGGGCCCCTTTCTTTATCAGTTTTGAGAGCTCCCCGTTCACCAGAACAGAGGTGTCGGGGATTATCCTCTTGTATTTTTTCATGTTATCACCTTGTTTCCTTTACCCTCCCTTCGGAGGGAATAGATGCATAAACATCATCCTACTAGCAGTGCAATTACATGCTGCAAGAACCTTCTTTAAAACCAAACTGTAAAGCTGGTTCAAGGAGAAGCAGTTGTAATTACATGAATGCAAATGTTTATAAAGCTTTCTGTCCCAGCTTTTTCAGTTCGGAGTGGTTTTTGGGGGCGCATGCTCCTTGAAACTATTTATAAAACAGGTGCATAATATAAACATTCGATTATATCGTTTGGAGGGGAGGGTTTGATGTCCGAGTTTGAGATTAAGGTTGAGAATGTCGTTTCCTTCACTTCTCTTGGAAAGGATATTTCCCTGACCAGGCTCGTGGAGAAGATAGAGGATGTTGAATACGAGCCAGAGCAGTTCCCCGGCCTTGTCTACAGGATACAGGACCCCAGGGCAGCTGCACTTATATTCTCCTCTGGCAAGATAGTCTGCACAGGGGCCAGGAGCATCGAGATGTCAAAGGAGGCCATGCACAAGGTTGTGGACAGGGTAAGGGAGACTGGCGTGGACCTTCCCAGGCAGTTCGATATCAAGGTCGAGAACATCGTGGCCTCCTCCAAGATTGATGCCAAGCTCAATCTTGAGGAGATTGCATTCTCTCTTGAGAATGCCGAGTACGAGCCAGAGCAGTTCCCAGGCCTGGTCTACAGGATAAGGGAGCCCAGGGTTGCATTCCTTCTGTTCAGCTCAGGCAAGATAATCTGCACAGGGGCCCACACCCTGGCCGATGTCCATCTGGCCCTGAAGAAGCTCAAGGCAAAGCTCGAGGAGATAGGAATCAAGGTCGGAACAGGAGGGGAGGCCAAACCAAAGCCCAGGGCCAAGCCCAAAATTAAGCCCAAGCCAAAAGCTAAAGTCAAACCAAAGGCCAAGACAAAACCCAGGGGATTCAAGCCCAAGGCCAAACCAAAGAAAGCCCAGATCAAGAAATCAAAACCCAAACCAAAGCCCAGGGCCAAGCCCAAACCAAAGAAAGCCAAGAGGCCCGCCAAAAGGAAGACCTAGGATTTCAGTTTTCTTAACCTCTCCATTAAAAAATAATCTTCACTTCCTGGCCTTCCCCAGGCCCTTCTTGTTCTGCCAGGAGAACTTCCTCATCCTCCTGGACTTGCCGAAGCCGCAGGCCGAGCAGATACCGTCCCTGACGTGGTAGCTCCTTTTTCCGCAGCGGCGGCAGAGAATATGGCTTTTCTTCTGCCTCTTTCCCATGCTGGGGCTTCCCTTTCCTGCCATACAGACCTTCCCTTTCCGCTACTGAGCACAATCAGGTGGAATGGCACATTCCGGTGCCGACGGGCACCCCGCCACCTGCAGGCACTTAGCGGCATTTAATCAAAACCCAGAACTTTACTTAAAAACTACTTCTCAGGGGATATGTAAACGATGCTGTCTCCCCTTATGAGGACCTTTCCGAGCTTGACCTCCTTCTCGCCGCTTATCGTTGCATCATCCATCCAGATGTTGATGTGCGAGTCAAAGGCCTTCAGGGTTCCCATGATATGTTCGCCCTGCTTGGTCCTCACGATTATCTTTTTATCTGTCGAGCTTCCCAAAACATCTAGCGGTCTCTGCACTTAAAACACCTCTCTTATGCTATCACTTGAATCCCGCAAGGGATAATATTATATGCCTCTGGCATATATCTCAAACAGCGCATTCATCTACCATTCCAACTGGTAGCTTTCAGCGCGTTTAAGATTATTTACACGCACGCTTTTAAGCCTTTACTGGCAGGCCAGGCTCTATTTCCCGCGGCCCTTGTGCATGTAGACCTTCCTGACAGGCCATGATATCTCTATTCCCTCCTTATCAAATCGCTTCTTGAGGGCCTTTATGAACTCGTGCTTGAGCAGGTACTGGTCCGCGAACTTGTTGACCCTGAATATAATCTTGAAGTTGATATTGGAGTCCCCGAACTCATTGAACCTCGCAAACGGCTCAAAGCCCTTTGCTCCTGTCCCGAGCTTCTTGAGAACCTTCTTGGCAACATCCAGGCTGACCCTCTCGACCCTTTCAAGGTCCTCGTGGTAGCTCACCCCGCATTCCACACCGAACCCTATCTCCTGCTTGGGCTGGTCGTAGTTTATCAGCTTGCTCGAGGCGAGCTTGGAGTTGGGGATTATCACATAGTTTCCAGGGAAGGTCTTTATCCTTGTGGAGCGCCACCCGATGTCCATCACTGTCCCCTTGTCCCCGCTGTCCAGCTCGATAAAGTCACCTATCTTGATGGGCCTGTCCATTATGATATGCGCCCCTGCAAAGAACTCCTTGAGCGTGTCCTGAAGGGCCAGGGCGATTGCAATGCCCCCGACGCCCAGGGCTGCCACCAGCGCTGTTATCTCGATTCCAAAGGTCCCGAGCATCCAGACCAGGGCAAGGAGGAGAATGATTCCTGAAACCACCCTCTTCATCATGGGGATGTAGTGCTCGTCCACCTTGGTGTGTACCTTGGCAGCCACCTCTATGGCGTACCACTGGACAATTGCATTGATTACCCTTATGGCAACCAGCGCCCCGAATAGTATGTAGAATACAGTGAAGCCGCTGTTTATGTAGAATGCATAATCCGAAAGCTCGGGGAGTCCCTGGAGTGCGACAAAGATCCCCATCAGAACTATGCCCAGAATCAGGGGGAGGGATATGGCCCCGACGAGGAGGTCGTCCAGCTCTGACTTTGTCTTGGCAGATACATGGAGGACGAACCGCTTTATTATGAAGTTGACAGCCTTGGCCACAACAAAGAACGCGGCTATGACTATGGCCGCGGTTATGTAGTCTGCATACACCTCGCCCACAAAAGGCGAAACAAGCGAGTCAACAAAAGCCAGGGCAGACTCGAACATACTATCATATTGTCAGGCCTCTATTTAAATGGCATCCCCCAACAACGTTTATAAACCCATCCAGACCTATACTAACTACTGAATACATTAAAGAATGTATGCCGCCCGCGGGGTGGAGGGGAAGGAACATGTCCACGAGATGGCACTTGAGGTCAAAGAGGAAGACAACCGGTGGAAGGCTGAGCAAGATCAGGAAAAAAAAGAAGACAGACCGGGGCATGCACTTTCTTGAGACCAGGATTGGCAAGCGACATGTCAAGATGAAGCGGGCCCGGGGAGGCGGAACCAAGCTCAAGCTGCTCTCAGTGGACATGATAAACGTTTCTGATGCCAGGGGCAGGCTTAAGCGGGTAAAGCTCCTCTCGGTCAAGGAGAACAATGCAAACCCGCACTACATCAGGAGGAACATCCTCACCAAGGGAGCTGTTGTCGAGACCGAGGCAGGCCTTGCCAGAATAACATCAAGGCCTGGCCAGCAGGGCATGGTCAACGCTGTCATCGTGGAAGAGAAGAAGGCCGGAAAGTGACCTCTCCTGAAAAGAGAGGGTGAGCTGTTTTTTGTGGGAAATCTTCGGTTAAACAGAAGTTAAACCAAAGTTGGAGCGAAATTAAAGAATCGGGTTAGTGATAATTTTCTACTTGTCTACCCTGAAGGCAGAAAACACCAAGAACTAATATCTAATCAATTCATCGCTTACTACGAAAACTTGCGGAATCTTTCTGTTTTTTGGGACCCGTTTCAGA
>DAOVGQ010000027.1 GCA_030672315.1 Candidatus Aenigmatarchaeota archaeon
TAGTCCCTGATTGTCGATTTTCTCCATGAAGCTTTAAAACCCTGCAAGGCAAAACTATAAACCAAAAAATCTATGATGGTTTAAATGGCACGGCTTCTTGAGTCAGGGCACACCATGTGCGCGGGATGCGGCGTGGCCATAGCAGTCAACATGCTCTCCAGGGTCTGCCCCAGGGAGACCGTAGTCTGCTGCGCGACCTCATGCCTCGAGGTCACGACCTCTGCCTATCCCCAGACCGCCTGGAACTCCCCCTGGATTCACAACACATTCGAGACTGTTTCTGCAACAGCCAGCGGGGTCGAGGCAGCTGTCAGGAGAATGAAGAAGCCCTGGAAGGTCCTGGCCATTGCGGGAGACGGCGGGACCTTTGACATCGGCCTCCAGGGCCTCTCCGGAATGCTCGAGCGCGGCCACAGGGTCACCCAGGTCTGTGTGGACAATGAGTGCTACGCCAACACAGGCGTGCAGCGCTCCTCAGCAACCCCCTACGGGGCCTGGACCACCTTCTCCCCTGTTGGCAGGAAATCCTTTGGCAAGGGGGAGTGGAAGAAGCCCATCTGCGAAATCGTGGCCGCCCACCGGATACCCTACGTGGCCTCGGCCAGCATCGGCTATCCCCAGGATCTCTATGCCAAGGTCAGGAAGGCCCTGGAAAAACAGCCTTCCTTCCTCCACATATTCTCTCCCTGCCCCACTGGCTGGAGGTTCGACTCCTCACTCTCTGTGAAGCTCTCCCGCCTGGCCGTGGAGACCGGCATGTGGATCCTCTACGAGTTCGAGGACGGCAAGCTCAAGATAAACAAGAAGGTCGAGAAGAGGAGGCCTGTGGAGGAATACATGAAGCTCCAGGGCCGGTTCAAGCACCTCAGGGAGCCCCAGATAAGGCAGATCCAGGAGCACACAGACTCCGAATACCAGAGGCTCCTCGACATCGAGAAGGCCGGAGTAAGGCTCTAGGAAAATTGGCAATCTCTAAACAGGATAAACCTTTTTTCCCTTATGAAGAATTCTGATAAGACGGCCAAAACCATCGGCTTTATATTCAATATCTACTTCCACCCTAGACCTTTCAAAAAAATCAGGGTCAGTTGAATTCCTTGGAAGTACTGCTAAGGTGCGATTATCTTTCCCATAAAGGATTTTAAAATTCTGGTTAGCACCTTCCACTAATTTTGCATTATATGTCGCTAACATATATTCACCATTTAAGAATTATACTAAACCTTATAAGCCTTTCGAAAACAAGCCTACTTCCCCTTTACCCAGAGCTGGCTGAAGAGCGGCTCGGCTATTCTCTTCACAGCATGGGTCGAGCTTGCCCAGAACGCTATGTCCTGGGTTTCATGGACATCCTTGTCATCGGTGAGGGCCATGAGAAGGTTCTGCCTGTCTATGATGGCCATCCTTCCCGCAGGCCTCCCAAGCCTCTTTATCTCAGCTATCTGGGAAAAGGCCTGGCTCAGGGAGTCCTCCCCAAAGGGGGCCAGTATCTTCAGCTTCACCCCTGCCCTGTTGGCCTTCTTGAGTATCCTGAAGTGCTTGGAGTAGAGGTCGTTCAGTCCCTGCTCTGTGGTCATTATGCTGATGGAATTCTTGGCATCCTTGAACGCAAACCTGAGCTGCCTGTCTATTATGTAGCGGCCCTTCAGGGTCCCTGTCATCTCTGTTGGCTGAACAAGGTCCAGCCCCTTCTTGAATATGCCCTCAAGTTCCTGTATCACAGGAGAGGCCTTGAGCCTGTCTATCCTCTCAACTATCTGGTCGTGCTTGACCTTGAGGTTCTGCTTGGTCCTTTCCAGAGCCTCCTTGGGGGCCAGGGCGACATACCTGATGGGCTTAGACGGCTGGACCATGACAAAGCCCTTCTCAGCCAGGCTCTCAAGAATGTCATATGAACGTGACCTGGGAACATTGGCAATCTCAGAGACCTCTGCCGCTGTTGCAACGCCCTTTGCAAGCAGGGCTACGAATATCTTCCTCTCATACAGGTTCAGTCCTATGGATTTCAATGCGTCCAGCACTTCGGTCGATGCCACCATTTCACCACTGGTTTATATTTTGCCTGTCTTATTTAAAAGGTTATTGTCTTCTAGTGACAAAACTTCGTGTTTTGTAAAACAGATATAACAGTAACATTTAAATATTTAACTACCTCATGGTGACACTTATTTCCTACTTTTTTTTGCTGCAAAAACCTCACAGAAGGCTACCTTCCTGCCTTTTTCTGGAGTCTGTAGAGGTACTCGATCCTTTCAAGCGTATCACACTGCTCAGCTGTTTTTTCCAGGGTTCTTAACCTGACAACCCTCGGAAACCTCAGGGCATAACCAGAGGAGTAGTTCGGGCTCCTCTGTATCTCCTCATAGGCAACCTCCACCACAACCCTAGGCCTTATCCTGACCGAGCTGCCCTTCTCGGATTCTATATGCGGCTTGAGGAGCTTGGTAAGCATCTCAAAGGTCACACCCTCACCCTTCTCCTTTATCCCTGTGCCTATCATTCCGCACTCCAGGAACTCGCCTGTTTTTGGGTCCCTGCAACCCAGAACCAGGGAGCCCAGCCACCCGGCCCGCTTTCCAGTTCCCCAGGTGGCGCCTGTTACCACAAGGTCCAGGTTCTCCATTGTCGGCTTTACCTTGAGCCACCCGCCCGCGACCCTCCTTCCTGGCTGGTAACTCACCTCTATGTTTTTGACTATCAGGCCCTCGTGGCCCCTGGAGAGGGCCTCCTTGTAGAAGGCCTCTGCCCTCTTGAGGTCAGTGGTCTCGATGTGCTCTGCAAGCTGCAAGCTTCCCTTTATGGGTCTTATTATGGACTTAAGCCTCTTCCACCTCTCCCTGAGCGGCATATCGAACAGGGTCCTCCCCTCGAGATAAACCAAATCAAAGAGGTTCACCCTGACTGGTATCTCCCTCTGGACCTTGCCTATGTCATATTTCCTCCTTATCCTCTGGGAGAGGAACTGGAATGGCAGCGGCCTCCCTGTCTTCCTGTCAACCCCCACCATCTCCCCCTCGATTATGCATGATTTTGCCTTCACAGCCCTCTTGACCATCTCCCTGACCTCTGGGAACTGCTCGGTCACGTTCTCCAGTCTCCTTGTGTAGAACCAGAGCCTTTCTCCGTCCTTGTGGATGCACAGCCTTGCCCCGTCGTACTTGTACTCAAGAGCAGACCTCTCATACGCTTTTAACGCCTCCTCGAGCCCCGGGGACTTCTCAGAAAGCAGGACCATATAGGGCTTCCCGACCTCAAGCCTTACCCCTCTCAGGCCACCCAGGCCGCTATCCCTGGCTATGCACGCAACCTCTCCGTAGTCAGGTCTGAGGAACCAGGCCCACTCAACAGCCTTAACAGCCTTCTTGAAACCCTCACCCGCCAGTTTCCCAAAGAATGTCCTGGCTATGGCATCCCGCACTATCCCCTCGGCAACGCCCACCCTCAGGTCACCCAGGACCGTCCTCACTATATACTTTGCCTCCAGGGGGCTTGCAGAGCCCAGAATCTCTGAGACAAGCTGGAACTTCCTTGACTGCGAGCCCTTTCCCTCAACTCCCGCCAGCCTCTGCAGGTTCTCAAAGACCATCTCAACAGTGAGCTTCCTGCTGAACAGTGTGGACTGCTTCTTCCTGGAGAGCAGCCCCTCGGCGACCAGGCCCAGGTCGCCTGATTTTTTGAACCCCTGCTCTATCTCTGATACAGGGAACCCTGTGCCGCTGGCAATGGTCTTTATCATGAGCTGTGTTGCAATTCCAATCTCCCTCTCACTCCATGCAGGGAAGACCCTTCCCTGAAGGAGCATGACCACCCTGGGAAGATCCTCCCTGCCGCACCCCTTTAGAATGCCTGCTATTATCTCAACCTTCTTGAGCTTTGCAGGCGTCTTCTCGAGCTCTGCATAAACCCCGGCAAGCCTTGAATATTCCATAGCTAAATCTTGGCGTCATGAATTAAAAGTCTTAAAGGAGACTGCACAATATTATAGATATGGTGAAACAGGCAGTAAAGCGGCTCCTCAGGTTCAGAAAGAAAAAAATAGACTACAGGAAGGAGAAGATTCTTCTCATGCGCGAGCAGACCATTCTTTCCAAGGAACGGACCATCCTCTCCTTTATGAGGACAGGCCTTGCCTCAATAGGCGCAGGAGTGGTGATAATCAATATATTTTCTTCACCATCATCCTTTGTAATAGGCTGGGCATTCGTCCTGACAGGTGTAGTGGAGATACTTGAATCCTACAGAAGGCTCAGGATATACCAGAAGAAGATGGACACAATCAGCAGGGAGCTGGGAGAAGACTAGTATATAGAATGGCCTGATAGTGCCCTGCTGCCGGCTTATAGGCTGTTTGCTTCACCTTTCAAGCGACTCACATTCTCTGCAAATCCACTTCCCATCCACGTGGGCAAGCTCATCCGAGTATCGCTCACACAACTCGCACATCCCTTCGTCCTTCTGCTCAAGCTCTGATTCCGTAACCGGAATCAGGCCGCCGCTCCAGGCGCACCCCCCGTTACTGTCCAGGCAACACCCTCCGTTCCTGTCCAGGGTCCAGCCCTTTGTCAGGGGCAGCATCCTTAACAGGGTTTCTGCCAGTTTCCCGTTTCTTTCACGGAGCCAGTCATAGGCCTCTGCAACGTAGAAGAATGGAGAGATGTTTGCAACTCTGACCTTCTTGCAATGGAGGCACCTGAGCCCGTCCAAATCGATGGTGCTGGAAAAGCTTCTGAGGAAACCCCTGTTGAATTTACCAAAGGCCCCCCTGAGGTTTCTGGGAAGCCACTCGCCTATATCTCTTGACAGGCAGTCTGGGCAGATGAAGCTCCAGATCGGGTTTTTACATATCTGGCACATTGGGACGTTCATGTACTTCACCATTTCCCTTTGGCTTCTCCTGTTCTGCGGGATTGTTTGACGATTGAAAAAAGGCTTTAAAAGCTTTTCCGTTACAGAAAATCTATATCCGATTTGTTCGACATAAGACGTTATCGCATGCTATCGGTTTTGTTCACTTATTTTACCCGTTTTCCAGAGTGAAATTCAGGAAAAACACCACCCAGATACTCAAAACCCAACCCACCAGAACCCTTTATTTAAGCCTGCCCGGCAAGACTACCCCATGAAGACATCAGAGCCCTTTCCAGGCATACTCCGCTCCGGAAACAGGCTCTTCACCAGGAGCCTGGTCCCCGGAAGCAGGGGCTTTGCAAGATCCCTTGTAAAACTCAGGGGCCTTGAATACAGGGAGTGGGACCCCTACCGGTCCAAGGCAGCGGCTGCCATACTCAAGGGCATCAGGAACTTCCCCATATCAGGCGGAAGCAGGATACTCTATCTCGGGATATCCTCTGGCTCGACCGCCTCCTTCCTCTCTGACATAATCGGGCCTGAGGGGGTGATATACGGCGTGGAGATATCAGAGCGCTCCATGAGGGACCTCACCCCCCTCTCCGAGAAGAGGAAAAACATAGTCCCCATACTTGCAGACTCCAGGAGGCCCGAGACCTACTCCTGGATTGAGCCAGTTGATGTGGTATACCAGGACGTCGCAACGAACGACCAGTCAGAAATCCTGATTCGCAACTCCAGGGAGTTCCTAATCCCCGGGGGATTTGCAATGCTAGCCATCAAGGCCCGAAGCATCGATGTCACAAGGCCCCCCAAACAGATATACAAGCAGGAGCGGGCCAAGCTCTCCAGGGTTTTCAAAATCCTGGACACGGTGGAGCTCGAGCCCTATGAGAGGGACCACGCCTTCCTCGTCATGAAGACGCCCAAATAAGCTATTATGGTAGTAAATATAACAGATGTTATATGCTAGATGAAATCAGTGTGATTAGCAAATTATACAAAATAATTGATGGCCCGGTTGTAACGAAAAAGCCTTATAATATGCTAACCTCTGAAGAATGGCGTGAACTCATCCAGGCTTCTGATATGGATTTCGACAAATTGAGGTATATTCCTGG
>DAOVGQ010000061.1 GCA_030672315.1 Candidatus Aenigmatarchaeota archaeon
CTTTCTGCAATGCTCCTGGGCCTTGAGGTCTTCTTCCAGTAGTAGGTTATGAGCAGACCTGTGACAATGCCACCGAAGTGGCCGAAGTTGGCTATGCCTGGCTCAAGGCCGAGGAATCCCAGGGCAAACTCCAGGACAGCAAGCAGTATGACAACAGTGAATGCAGGCAGGGGGACTATGAAGGGTATGGGAACCCATATCTTGTTCTTGGGGAACATCAGGCCATAGGCTGCCAGTATGCCGAACACAGCCCCGGATGCACCCAGCATGGGTATGTTGGTGATTCCCATGAGGAAGATATAAGTCAGTGCAGAGCCGAGACCGGAAGCAATGTAGAGTGTTATGTACCTGACCTCTCCTAGGGCCTGCTCCATCACCTCGCCGAATATAAAGAGCATAAACATGTTCAGGCCGATGTGCATGGGCCCTCCGTGGAGGAACATGTATGTTATGAACTGCCACCAGGCACCCCCGAGGGCCATGGTGGGGGTCAGAGCAAGGGCATCAGTAAAGCCTCTCAGCACAATCTGAAGTATGAACATGACGAAGTTCGCTCCAATAAGGCCAAAGGTTATCCTCATGCAAATCACGCTTTATTATTCCTGGCTGTATTTTATACTTTATCTTCTGCCTCTTATGCAAGAAATGCCTACTGCCTCTTCTTTTTCCTGAAGTACCTCTTCCAGACAAAGTAGCCGATTACTGCAAGGATTATGACAAATACCAGGGTTGAGGTGCCGTCGCCTCCGGGGGCAGCGAAGTTCAGGGGCCCAAGGTCCTTACTGAGCGTCTTCTTTTCCAGGCCGGGCTCCATGTAGTTTATCACAAGCTCGGCCTTGCCTGACAGGACAATGGGGAAGTCAAAGGTTGTCTTCTTGGTGGCCTTGAGCTGGCTCAGGTAATCAACACCCACGGTCTCTCCGTTGACAACAAGCCGTGCCTCCACAGACTTGGCGTCTCCTGTTCCCTTGTTGGCAACCTCTATTTCAAGGGTGCCCCTGCTGTACTCTGGCTCTATGCTCACTATCTCAAACGTCACCGTGCCCTCAACGGGTATCCCTATGGTGAAGGTGTCTGTGTTCTCTTCGTTGTTTTCGTCCTTGTAGGTAAGCGTGAGTGTGGACAGATAGGTGTCCTGGTCAGCATCAGGGTCTATGTTGAAATAGAGGTCTACTGTCTTGCTCTCTCCTGATTCCAGGTTCCCCACATATACCATGCCACCCGAGAGAACAGGGACAAGGTCATCAGAGCTCGCATTCATCCTGACCTCAAGGTGCCTTGCATCCCCTGTCCCGACATTGTCTATGGTCACGTGTATGGTGGCACGGCCCCCTGGCTCCAGGGTCTCTGGGGTGGTTTCCACGCTGCCCACTATCAGCTTGGTCTCGCCAAGGACTGTTATCTCTATATCCTTTGACTCATAGCTCTCAGGTGTGACAGGGTTGTACAGCTTAAATTCCAGGTCATAGTCACCAGCCAGGGCGGAATCGTCCACGAGAAGGGTATATGTAAGCTTGACTGTGCTCCTTGCCCCTATGGTCGGGTAGGTCTTTACCCTGTCTCCCTTGACCAGGCTGAAGGGGGAGGCAGGAACGATTTCCACTGCCAGATTGGAGGCCTCGCCATAGCCGTTGTTCTGGAGGCCCACCTCTATGTCAACATTGGACCCAGGCTCGGCTGGATAGGGAACCTGGTCTATCAGGACCATATCGATGTCAGAGCTTATCTGGGCGCAGGCCAGGGCCGGCAGTGCTGCAAGGAAAACAGCCACAGCAAGCAAGACTAGACTCTTCATGAAAGCACCTCTTAATAATATGTGCAGTGGTTTAAAAAATCATCTCTTCTTAATCCTCCCGTCCATCATGTGAATAATTCTGTCAGCATACTTGCCTATCCTGTGGTCGTGGGTGACCACCACTACGGTGTAGCCCTCTGTCTTATTGAGTTTCTTGAGCAACTCGAGTATCATGAATCCTGTCTTGGAGTCAAGGTTTCCTGTTGGCTCGTCCCCCAGGATAATTATGGGGTTGTTTGCCAGGGCCCTGCATATCGCCACCCTCTGCTGCTCGCCCCCGGAGAGCTGGGAGGGGTTGTGGTGGAGCCTCTCCCCCAGGCCCACCATCTTCAGGAGTTCCACTGCACGGTCCCTGGCCTCTGACTTGGTCCTGCCGTTAATCCTCAGCCCGAGCTCCACGTTCTCCTGGGCTGTGAGGCTTGGGATGAG
>DAOVGQ010000015.1 GCA_030672315.1 Candidatus Aenigmatarchaeota archaeon
TTATCCTGACCTTTCTCAAATCCTTGAGAATGTCCATGTGGCCTAGGAGGAGCCCGAGCTCCTGCATGGAATATAGCAGCCAGTCCGCGTTGCTGAGCCTTACCCTCAGCTCCCCCGGCGTGACCCTGAACCTGTCCATGAGGATGTCCTCCCCTGCCTCCTCCATCCACTCCTGGAAGAGCATAGCAGTCTTCACAGACCTGAGGTAGTCATCATATTCTATGTCCCAGGGATTGGGCGGCCTCTGTATGAGGCTCTTTTCCTCCCTGTTGAGGAAATCGTTTATGGCCTCCAGGTCACCCTTCCTGACAGGAAGCATGGGAGACATCTCAAGGGTGTTGCTCATGACCTGCAGATAACCAATATGGCCTGGTTGCCTTTCCTTGGCAATATCCAGACTCCTTATGAAATGGTTCGCAGTGAGCGGGTCTATATAGAGTTCAGAGATCCTCTTTCCTATCCTTGTGGCCCTGAGCTCAATATCCCTTCCCAGGGAGGCCGCGCTCTGGAACGGCCCCGCATCCTCCTGGGCCCTGCTGGTCTTGATGAAACCAAACTCCTCAAGGAGCAGAATAATCCTGTCCAGAATAGCCTCCAGGCCTGCCTGGTCCTCGTACTGGTGCGCATAGAATGTCCTTGAAAAGAACTCCTTGAGCCCTGACCTTGTTGGTGTCACCCTTGATGAAATAAGGGCCAGCACGTGCGTCCTCAGGACGGGCTCCACACCAAGCTTGGAATAGACCCTCTCGGGCTCGCCCTTTATGTAGTTCTCCCAGGCATACCTGGCATCATCCTCGCTCCCTGCGAGCAGTATGGCCTGGCCCTCGCTGTCGTACTTGGGCCTCCCTGCCCTTCCACACATCTGCTGTATCTCCAGCACGGGGATGAAGTCCATCCCTGAATGGGAACTGAACCTTCTCATATCCCGGATTATTACCCTCCAGGCAGGCAAATTTATCCCTGCCGCCAACGTCGGAGTTGCAGCAATCACCTTAATCAGCCCTGACCTGAAGGCCTCCTCAACCTTCCCCCTCTGTTCGCTGGTGAGGCCTGCATGGTGGAATGCTGTTCCGTTCCTTATGCAGCCTGCCAACCTCTCGCACTGAACAGTGGGGTGCCCCAGCACATGGAGAACCCCCTCTGCCACCTTCCCAAGCTCTTTTCTGTCCTTGAGCGGGAGGGCCTTTCCCACGAACCTGCTGATTTTCTCTGCAGCAGATTCCGTGTTCCTCCTTGTGGATATGAAGACCAGGGCCTGCTTCTTCTTTTCCAGGACCTGCTCTATAAGCTCCTTCAGACTGGCCTCATCCGGGTTGAGCTCTATCCCCCCCTTTGGAAAGAAATTGACCTTGTTATCAAAGCACACCCCCCTAAAGAGCTTCACTGGCCGCCACTCTGACTTCACTGCAGAGGCGTCCAGCCACTCTGCAATCTCCTCATGGTTGCTTATAGTTGCTGACAGTGCAAGAATCCTGGGGTTGGCGTCCTGCCTGACTCTGGTCAGGACGACCTCCAGAGTGGGTCCCCTTGAGGGGTCGTCCATCAAGTGTATCTCATCCGCAACAACGAGGCCTATCTGGCCTGTCCACTCTATCCCGTGCCTGAGGAGAGAATCCAGCTTCTCGCTTGTGACGATTATCAGGTCGTACTTGGCCAGCCACGAATCCGAGGAATCCCTGTCACCCACGGACAGGGCAATCCTTATCCCCAGGGGTTCGTATCTTTGCCTGAACTCATCGTACTTCTCGCTTGCCAGGGCCTTGAGCGGGACAATGTAAACGACCTTCTTGTTCTCCCTTATTACCTGGAGCGCAGCAATCTCTGCGATCAGTGTCTTGCCCGAGGCAGTGGGAGCGGCCACGACCATGTTCCTCTCACTTAACAAACCCTTCTTAACAGCAAGCTTTTGGACAGGATTGAGCTCCCCGAAACCCGACAGCTCCAGCACCTTCTGCACGGCTTCTTCAGATACCATATCCTTGAAAATCATAGAAAGTATATTAACCACAAAGCAATAAATAAACCATGAAGCCTGCTGTTTTTATCAGGGAAACAGATGACAGGAAGGCCTTCACCCAGGCAATTCTCAAGCGCTTCCAGGGGGAGTGGTCCGGCAGGAAGGTCTTTGTCAAGCCCAACATAGTCTCCCATGAGAGATACCCCACGACAACACACCCGGATGTCCTCAGGGAGGTTCTCAGGGCCCTCACAGAGAGGGACTGTGAGGTCATAGTGGGGGATGGACCTGCCCCTGACGCAGGCAATTCAACCCAGATAATAGAGCACCACCGCCTCCAGAGGGTGTGCGGGGAGTTCGATACAGAGCTCTGCAACCTCCACGAGGAGCCCTTCAGGAAGGTCATGACAAGGACAGGCTTCAAGCTCAGGGTCTCTGAAGTCCCCTTCTCCTACCAGTACCTGGTATCCCTCCCAGTGCTCAAATACCACGGTAATGTCAGGCTAAGCGGCGCTCTCAAGAACCTCTTCGGGTTCCTGCACAACCGGGAGAGAATCCTCATGCACTCAGGGCTCAAGAACATCCACAGGGGAATTGCAGAGCTCCACAACGTCTTCAAGGCCAACCTCACAATTATGGACGGGGCCAGGACCATGAGGATGGCCCAGGAGCTCCGCCACGGCGGCAAGGCCATGAGGTTCGGCTACATGTTCGCTGGCCAGGACCCAGTGGCCCTGGACTGTGCAGGCCTCAAGCTCCTCAGGAACATCCTCCCCGAGCTCGAGGGCCTCGAACCCAATGACATCGGCTACATCACCCAGGCCATCCGGCTGGGTATAGGCAAACCCGACTACAGAAGGGTGGCTGTGTAGTAATCTAGGTGCCTTACCGGCTTTGGGACAAAACTAGCCGCTTGACTTAGCGTAATGTATATAAATACCACAACCATCTATAATACCAAGTTATAAGGTAATGCCCCCTCGAAGAGGGGCTTCACATAAAGAGCCAATATAATTGAACAGGTGCAGTATATGAAGGCCAGCGCCCTGAACGAGTTTATGCTTCCTGACACCCTTCCGGGACTTTTTTCGCTTGTCCTTATTCTCCTTCTGGCCCTGCTGCTCTAGCAGCTTTTCACTGGCCTTCTCTGATTGTGATAACATGATAGAGATTAGATATACCCTGGGTTCGAAAACGGATTCCCACAGCAATAGCTTTATTAAAATCCGAAGACAAAATCAAAAGGGAGAAAGTGCATGCCTGCCTGAAGGGCAGGATCCGTCACAGATAGGAAGGCGAAATAAATGGATTTCAGGGCCATAGAGGAGAAGTGGCAGAAGAGGTGGGAGGAGGCGGGGCTCTTCAATTCAGAGCCGGACCCCAAAAGAAAGAAGTTCTATATAACCGTGGCCTATCCCTACCCGAGCGGCGGCATGCACATAGGCCACGTCAGGACCTATACAGTCCCTGACATAGTGGCCAGGTTCAAGAGGATGCAGGGCTACAATGTCCTGTTTCCCATGGCCTGGCATGTCACAGGAACCCCCATAATAGGGGCAGTCAAGAGGCTCAGGGAGAGGGAGCCCAAGCAGATGCATGCCCTCAAGGAGGTCTTCAAGGTCTCTGAAGAGCAGCTGAAGAACATGACAGAGCCCATGGCATATGCCCGGCACTTCATCCAGAACTACTACATCAGGGGCATGAAGTCCCTGGGCTATACAATAGACTGGAGAAGGCAGTTCACCACCAACGACCCGCACTACAAGAAATTCATCGAGTGGCAGCACAAAATCCTGTACAGGAAAGGCCTTGAGAAGAGGGGCCTCCACCCTGTGAAGTGGTGCACCAGGGACAAGAACCCTGTCACGACCCATGACATCCTCGAGGGAGAGTCAGCAGACATCCAGGAGTTCACACTTATCAAGTTCCCCCTGGTGGAAGACAACCCAAAGCACCCCAGGGGGCACAAGGGCAGAGGCAAGTCCCCCACCGGAGGCAAGGACATGCTTGTTGCAGCCACCCTGCGGCCCGAGACCATATTCGGCCAGACAAATATGTGGGTCAATCCCGAAACAGAGTATGTAAGGGCCAGGGTGGGCAGTGAAACCTGGATAATCAGCAGGGAGTGCGCAGAGAAGCTGGGCCACCAGAAAAAGAAGGTCAAGCTCCTGGGCAAGCTCCCCGGCAGGGGCCTGATAGGCAGGCATGTAAAGGCCCCTGGCGTAAAGGACACCGTGCCTGTTTTCCCCAGCGAGTTCTGCGACCCCAGGCTCGGCACAGGCATAGTCACCAGCGTTCCCTCTGACGCACCCTGGGACTGGATCGGCCTCAGGGACCTCCAGGAGAACAGGGAGCTTGCAGAACATTACGGCCTGAACTGGGCCAGGATAAAGGAGATAAGGGTAATCCCTATCATAAATACCAGGGACTGGGGAGACCAGGCCGCCCTCAGGGTGTGCGAGAAGATGAGGATAGGCAGCCAGAGGGAGAAGGAGAAGCTCGAGGAAGCCACAAGGATAGTCTACAAGGCAGGATTCCATAAGGGGATGATGAACAGGAACTGCGGAAAATATTCAGGCATGAAAGTGGAGAGGGCCAAGGATTTGGTCAAGAAGGACCTGCTTAAAAAAGGCAGGGCCTCCACCATCCTGGAGTTCTCTGAACCAGTGGTATGCCGCTGCGGCGGTAACGTGATTGTCGCCAAGACCGAGTCCTGGTTCATCGATTACGCCAACAAGAGGTGGAAGTCCCTTGCAAGGAAGGCAGTGAAAGGCCTTAAAAATATCCCCCCGAATGCAAAGCAGGACTTCGAGCACACTGTGGAGTGGCTTGGCAAGTGGCCCTGCGTAAGGAACTTCGGGCTCGGGACTCCTCTTCCCCAGGACACCAGATTTATAATAGAGCCCCTCTCTGACTCCACCATATACATGGCCTTCTATCTGGTGGCCCACATGATAAAACGCTACAGGCCAGATCAGCTCACCCCTGGTTTCTTTGACTTTGTTATGGTGGGCAGGGGCCGGGCAGGCTCTGTCTCCAAATCCACAAAAATTCCGGTGAAGGAACTCAGGGAGCTCAGGAAGGGCATCTGTTACTGGTATCCCCTTGACTGGCGCTGCTCAGCCCTCGAGCTCATACCCAATCACCTGACCTTCATGCTCTTCCACCATGCAGCGATATTCCCTAGGAAGGACTGGCCAAGGGGCATAGCCACCTGGGGCATGGGCCTCATGGAAGGCGGAAAAATGTCCAGCTCCAAGGGAAACGTGGTCCTGGCCGGCGATGCAGTCAGGGAGTACGGGGCCGACACTGTCAGGTTCTTCCTGTTCTCATCAACAGAGCCCTGGCAGGACTTTGACTGGAGGTCCAGTGAGGTCAGGGTTGTCCGGGAGAGGCTGGAAAGGTGGCACAACCGGGTTTTAAGGCTATCAAAAACAGGCAAAAACAAGGAACCCTCCCTGATTGACAGGTGGCTGCTATCAGAGATCAACCAGATAATCAAGGAGGCCACCAAATCCCTTGAGAACTTCGAGACCAGGAAGGCCAGCCTTGAGTGCTTCTTCAGGTTCAGCGATGCCGTAAAGTGGTACGAGAGGCGGGCCAGCGAGCCTAACAGCACCGTCCTCGGCCAGGTTCTGGATAGCTGGATAAGGCTCATGTCTCCCTTTGTCCCTCACATGTGCGAGGAGCTCTGGGAGCGATTAGGCAGGAAGGGCTTCGCCTCCACATCCCGGTGGCCCAGGGCCGACCCCAAGGCAATCGACCCCAGGCTGGACAGGATGGAAGAGCTTGTAAGGCACACCTGTGAAGACATAGCCTCGATAATCAAGATACTCAAGAAGAAGCCCAGGGAGGTCAGGATATACGTGGCCCCCAACTGGAAGCACGTGGTCCACAACAAGATACTGGGCATGGCCCCGAGCCCTGACAAGATAATACCCGCAATCATGAAGAGCCCCGAGGCAAGGGAGCAGGGCAGGGATGCCCTGAGATTCGCCCAGAGGCTCGCGGAAAATGCGGCCCAGCTCAGGGAGGTCCTGACAGAGGGGGAGGAGCTCGATGCCCTGAATGATGCAGGGGCTTTCCTGGAAAAGGAATTTAAGTGCAAAATCCAGGTTATTCAATCATACAAGAGCAAAAGCCAGAAGGCCCTGAGGTCAGAGCCCGGAAAGCCTGGAATTGAGGTGATAGCGTGATAATAACCATACTCGGCCTGGTTGACATAATAGCCGGCATCATCCTGGCAGTGGGCGGCCTGCCGCACTTCCCAGGAAACGGATTTGTAATAACCATTGCGATAATCATGATTATCAAGGGCGGCTGGTCCTGGCTCTCCAACCTGGCCATGCCTGACAAGGGTCTCAAGTTCGACCCCATGGGAATACTTGACATCATAACAGGCCTGTTCCTGGTTCTGGTATTCTCAGGCATCTTCTTCTTTTTCTTTGCCTACCTGGGCATTATGCTGATAATCAAGGGAGTCTACTCCTTTGTGGTGGGCCTTGTAAAGTAGGGGTCTCATGAAAGCAAGGTCCCTGCCCATGGAGAGGGAGCCCCTGCTTCTGGAGGGAAACCCCCTGGATATTGCCAGCTCCAACCCCCAGGTGGAGGATGCGCGGCTCCTCCCTGCCAGGGACATTCCCGTTCAGGAATGGGTCAGGGAGGCCTGCAGCTCCTGCAAATACTACGGGAAATCCTGGTCATGCCCCCCCGGGGTTGGCAGCCCGGAACAGGCCCGCAGGACCATCTCCAGCTACTCCCGCGCCATCTTCATCAGGTTCAAATCCTCCAGGGACAGAAAGCCCCTTGAGAGGGCTGTCCTTGATATCGAATCCTCCCTCAAAAAGGCTGGTTTTCCCAAAACCCTGGGCTTCTTTCCCAGCCCCTGCACAGCCTGCCCTGAATGCTCCTATCCCGGGCCCTGCCCCAGACCCGAGCTCTCCAGGCCAACAGGGGAGTCCTGGGGAATAGACCTCATGGATACCTCTGTAAGGGCAGGCCTCCCTGTAGAGCTGGTAAAGGAGGGCGAGGACTTCAGGCCTGTGACGCTCTTCCTGCTGGACTGAGGCTCTCCCAGACCCGATTTAAATATTAAAGCCACTATTCTACTATGCTGTCTCCGAGGGATGTCCTTGAATACTACTCAAGGGAGGATGTGCAGAAGGCCCTCCTCCAACTGGGCCGTAACAGGGAGGTCGTGGGAGTATTCAGGAACGGCAGCTTCGGGACAAGGCCCAATGTTATTCTCTATCCCCAGGACATAATAACCATGGTGAAGTCCGGGGTCCAGGAGTTCCACTCAAGCC
>DAOVGQ010000013.1 GCA_030672315.1 Candidatus Aenigmatarchaeota archaeon
CGGGCCAGCTGTCTGTCCGTGGCCTCAAAACATTTATGATGAGGTAATCGCAGCCCTTAAAGTGCCTCTCCATTCCTGGAAAGTATTCTCCATCCCCTGGGTAGCCTACCCTGAGGCCCTCCCCTTCAAAGACGAACCCCAGGCCCTTCTCATCTGTGTGCCTTGTCGGGGTTGCTGTCACCCTGACCTTGCCGAGCATAATGGAATCCCCGGGCTTCATGACCTCCACTCTCTCAATAACCTTGAGGTGATATTTGTCGATAATGGGCAGATAGTCCTTGTCCCCATTTATAACCCTTTGGGTTGATGCGAATACCCCCTTCTTCTCTGTGGCCCCCTTTGTCATGCACTCTATAGCGACAACCGCATCATTGAAGTGGTCCTGGTGCCTGTGCGATACCAGGACTGCAGTCAGCCTGCACAGGTCAACGCCGTACTCCTTGGCCCTCACCAGGGCCCCTGGGCCGGGGTCAATATGGATAACCTGATTCTCAAGCTCCATGACGAATCCTCCAGAGGCCCTGAGCTGCTTAAGCACAACCCATCTTCCTCCACCCGAGCCAAGAAACCTAATCTTCATTAGAATCCTCCAAAGCCGTCAGGCCTTCCTTATCCTGGGCCCCTCAGGGGTGTCTTCCACAACAAAGCCCCTCTTCTTTATCCTGTCCCTGAGCCTGTCGGCCTCCCTGAAACGCTTCTCCTTTCTCAGCTGCTCCCTTTCCTTGGTCATGAGCCTTATCTCATCAGGTATGGCTGTCTTGAGCGGGAGTTTCTCAAGGCCGAGGCCGAGGACCCTGTCCATGTCAATCATGAAGCCATAGGCCCTGCTCGCATCATCCCTGCTCAGTCTTCCTGCATCCCTCTCCCTGTTCACCCTGGTTATAAGGGAGAATATGGCCGAGAGGGCGTCAGGCATTCCCAGGTCGTCGTCCATGGCCTTCTCAAAGGCCTCTCTTGCAACCTTGATAAAACCGTCAATCTTCTTGCTTGCGCCCCGCGGGGTGCTGTCCTTAACCTGTTTACCCGGTCTGTGTTGGGACATGTCCTGGACAAAGGTCCTGAGTTTATCTAGTGTATTGGACGCTGCCCTGAGTCCCTTCTCCGTGAAATTGAGCCTGGTCCTGTAGTGTGCCGAGAGGAGGAGGTAGCGAATTGCCATGGGGTCATGGCCATTCTTAAGCAGGTCCCTGAGGGTGAAGAAGTTTCCCAGGGACTTGGACATCTTCTTTCCCTCAACCAGGAGGTGCCTGGTATGGAGCCAGTAGCGCACAAAGGTCTTGCCTGTTGCCCCCTCTGACTGGGCTATCTCGCAATCGTGGTGGGGGAATATGTTGTCCTCTCCACCACAATGAATGTCCAAGGTTTCACCCAGGGTTTTCATTGACATTACGGAGCACTCTATGTGCCACCCAGGGTATCCACTTCCCCAGGGGGAGTCCCACTGCATTATGTGCTTGGGGTTGTGCACCCACAGGGAAAAATCAAACGGGTCTCTCTTGTCAGGGTTGTCTTCAACCCTGCCTCCTGCACCTGCCTTGAGGTTCTTGAGGGTGTTCCCGGAGAGTTTACCATATCCGGGAAAGGAGGAGACATCAAAATAGACAGAGTTGTTGGACACATAGGCATGGCCGTTCTTTATCAGTTTTTCTATCAACCCTATCATTTCCTTTATGTATTTCGTGGCCTTGGGGTATGCCTGTGCTGGCTTTATGTTTAGCTTCTCTATGTCATCAAAGAATGCCCTTGCATAGAAGCTGGATATCTCCCATGGGTCCTTCTTCTCCTCTCTGGCCTTTTTCTCTATCTTGTCCTCGCCAGCCGAGTCTGCCACATCGTCCTCAGTCATATGCCCAACATCTGTTATGTTCATTATCTGCCTGACCTTGTAGTCCTTCCATTCCAGGTATCTCCTTAGTATGTCCTCAAAAACATATGCCCTGAAGTTGCCAATATGGGCGTAATTGTAGACTGTCGGGCCGCATACATACATCCTGACCTCCCCCTTCCTGAGGGGCCTGAACACCTGTCTCCTCCTTGTAAGTGTATTGTAGAACCTCATGACCACGCCTTCACCTCGAATAATTATAATAAACGGGCTATGTTAATATAAAGATGGGTATTTTCGGTGGTAAGAAAAAGGGAGAAAAGAAGCCTAAAAAGCGGGTTCTGCCTATCGAGATGAGAAAAAGGGTCTATCTGCCCTCTGGAGGGAGGCCCAGAATAAGGCTTGCATCAAGGGAGTACAGGCTGTTCAGGCAGGCTGAAAAGCGCAGGCTTACATGGTACGAGCGGCTGGTCCGCATTGCGTCCAGAATCCTCTCTGTCAGGGCTGAAAAGAGCATGAGGCAGGAGCTTGAAAGGGCCATAGCCTTCACTGGCATGAGAATCACTCCTGACGGCGTCATGTCCCTCTTTGTTCTGACTGTCATAGCCTTTGTGATGGCAGGCGCTGCCTTTTCACTTAATGGTATTATAAGCTCACTGGCAGCTGGTGAGGAAATGAACATTATCGTGATAGGGGCAGGCCTTATGATTGCTGCCATGGGCCTCCTTGTGGGCTACTACTTCCTCAAGTATCCAATCAACCTTGTCAAGTCCATGAGGGTCAGGGTATCCTCCCAGGTCGTCCTGGCCGTGCTCTACATGGTGATATCCATGAGGGTCTCCCCGAACCTGGAGAGGGCCCTCACCTTTGCGGCATCCAATGTGTCAGGCGAGCTTGCCTGGGACATGAGAAGGCTCCTCTGGGACATCGAGATGAGGAAATATTATTCTGCAAGCGATGCGCTCACTGACTACATAGCAAAATGGAAGTCAGAGAACGAGGAGTTTGCCGAGGCCATCCGCCTTATAAGGGACTCCGAGAGCCATCCGCCTGCGAGATCCAAGGTAGTGCTTGACCAGGCACTGGACGTGATACTTGAGGGGACAAAGACCAGGATGAAGCACTATGCCCAGGACCTCAGGATGCCCGTGATGGTCATACACATG
>DAOVGQ010000033.1 GCA_030672315.1 Candidatus Aenigmatarchaeota archaeon
GAGGAACTTCTTTCGCATAGTTAACCCATATAACAGTTAAGGTGAATTGAATGGCCAAGAGTCACAAACCAGTTGCGGGTTCAAGGGCATACTGGCCCAGGAAGAGGGCCAAGAGGATTTATCCCAGAATGGGGAATCCCTCTCCCACGGCCTCTCCAGGGCCTGCAGGCTTTGCAGGCTACAAGGCCGGCATGACAAGGATTGTCTATGTTGACAGCACCAAGGGCTCTGCAACCGAGGGTCAGGAGATTGTCAAGGCCGCGACTGTCCTTGAATGCCCAAACCTGGTTGTCTGCGCCATAAAGACCTACATGAAGACCCCCTATGGCCTCAAAAATCTTCACACGATATGGGCCCAGAACCTGAGCAAGGACCTTGACAGGAGGCTCAAGATTCCAGGGAAGACCGACCCTGAGTCAGGGATAAAGCTTGTTGACGGGCAGGCTGGGAAGCTGTCTGATGTCAGGCTGATTGTCCATACCACACCCAGAAAGACAGCACTGGGCAAGAAGAAGCCCGAGGTCTTTGAGCTCCAGCTGGGTGGTGATGATGTTGCTGCCAGGTGGCAGTATGCCAGGGATAACCTGGGCAAGGAGATTCGTGCAAGCGACGTTCTCAAGGAGGGCGACTGGATAGATGTCAGGGCAGTGACCACTGGCCAGGGCTGGATGGGGCCTGTTAAAAGGTTCGGGGTCAAGGTAAGACCTAGGAAGCACGAGAAGAAGAGAAGGCACGGAGGCGTTATTGGGGCCAGGGGCGTTGCCAGGGTCCTGCCCGGAAAGATTGCCATGGCAGGGCAGCACGGCTTCCAGACCAGGACTGAATACAACAAGAGGCTCCTCAAGATTGGTTCTGACGGCCTTGGCCCAGAGGGTGGCTGGATAGGATATGGCCTGGTCAGGGGCGACTACCTTGTTATAGAGGGCTCTGTCCCGGGGCCAAGGAAGAGGCTTGTCATGCTCAGGAAGGGCCTGAGGTGGCCGAGGCACAAGAAGGAGGCCTCTGAGGTAAAGCATGTCTTCCTGGAATCCCAGCAGGGGAAATAGGTTTTATAACATGCGGGTTCTTTATCGGAAAACGGAAATGTCCTATCCTCAGGTTTAAGTTTCTTCTCGGCAAGATTTAGTTATGAGGAAGACGGGTGTGGCTGACCTACCGTTGCATTATGGAAGGTGCCCGAGATGGCTCTTTGACAGGATGACGAAGCTTTCAGGGGCCATAACAGAAGTGATAATCCATGAATACTCCAGAGATGAATTCCTGAAGAGGGTTTCAGACCCGTTGTGGTTTCAGGCATTTGGTTGCGTGCTAGGATTCGATTGGCACAGCTCGGGCGTTACTACAACTGTTCTGGGGGCCATGAAGACTGCAATAAAGCCAGAGAATTTGGGAATCGCTGTTCTGGGAGGAAAGGGCAGGGCCTCAAGAAAGACGCAAAGGGAGCTGGAGGGTCTGGGTGATATCTTTTCCCTGTCCTCAAGGAAGATAGAGGGACTGAAATACGCCAGCAGGATGGCGGCCAAGGTTGACAACACGGCCATTCAGGACAGCTATCAGCTTTACCATCACAGCTTCCTGGTTTCAGAGGACGGGAAATGGACTGTGATAGAGCAGGGACTGAACCCAAAAAACCGCTATGCAAGGAGGTATCACTGGCTGTCTGATGATGTCAAGAGTTTTGTTAATGAGCCGCATGAGGGGATAGTGTGCGACAGAAAAGAGGAGAATGTTCTCAACATGGTGGCAAGGGAGAGTGATGAGGCAAGGAAGGTCTCTGTTGGTTTGGTGAAGGACAATCCCGCAAGGTTGCGGAGACACCTGACAGGCCAGTCCACCCTGGGGGACTTTGCAGGTCGGGTAAGGGAGCTGCACATGCCGAGAAGCCATTACATAATCAACATGGACAAAAGAGGCATGGAGACCCTCCAGAGGGTGCATGATATCCAGCCTGAGAGCTATGAGGCCCTCCTTGATATTGGCGGGATAGGTCCCAAATCAGTGAGGGCCCTGGCCCTCATCTCTGACCTGGTTTACGGCAAGCCGGCCAGCTGGCAGGACCCTGTGAGGTTCTCCTTTTCCCATGGTGGCAAGGACGGCATCCCTTACGATGTCGATAAGGGGGCCATGGACAAGTCTGTGGAGGTTCTCAGAACAGGAATAGAACAGGCCAAACTGGGAAACAGGGAAAGGCTCCAGGCCCTGAAAAGGCTTGAAGGGTTTGTGTAATTAATATATCCTTTTCACGATAAACAACAATCATGAAGCTTGCAGATAGTTATATAAAGATACTGAAATCGAACCAGAGGTCGTCCGGGGGATTCCGGTACACTGTCCCTTCCGGGAGGGTTTACCCTCACCAGTGGCTGTGGGATAGCTGCTTCCACGCAATAATCTATACCCATTTTGACATTGGTTATGCAAAGGATGAGGCAAGGTCCC
>DAOVGQ010000091.1 GCA_030672315.1 Candidatus Aenigmatarchaeota archaeon
GTGACAACCAGGGGGCCCACCTTCTCGATAAGGAAGTTCAGGAGCAACCCCTACTCTCCAATAGACCTCATAAACCTCGGCACAGCCTCCCCGGACATAATGGCCTACCTGTGGATACTCACCCAGTATAATGTCTCGATGCTCATATGCGGCGGTGTCTCCACAGGCAAGACCACGTTCCTCAATGCCATGAGCATGTTCATACCACCCGAGAACAAAATCATAAGCATAGAGGACACTCGCGAGCTAAACATCCCCCATGAGAACTGGGTTCCCTCGGTCTCCAGGACAGGCTTCGGAATACCAGAGTCAGGAGGAAAGCGCTATGGCGAGGTAAGCCTGTTCGACCTTCTGAGGGAATCCTTCAGGCAGAATCCTTCCTATGTGGTGGTCGGGGAGGTCAGGGGCAAGGAGGCCTATGTGATGTTTCAGGGCATGGCATCAGGCCATGCCTCCCTGGGCACGATACATGCCGGCTCTGTTGAGGATGTGATGAAGAGGCTCGAGACTCCTCCTATAGAAATCTCCCCCAGCCTTATCGATGCCTTGGATGTCCTTATAGTGATGACCAATGCCAGGGAGAAGGGGAAGTCAGCCAGGCGCGTCAAGGAGATTGTCGAGATACAGTCAGTGGACTCCCGAACAGGGCACCCATACACCAAGAAGACCTTCTCCTGGATAGCCTCTGCAGACGAATTCAGGAACAGCGTCCAGGACTCCGAGGTACTGAGGAAGATATCCTTTGAGGAGGGACTTGGCTATGGAATGATAAATGAGGAGCTCCAGAGGCGCAGGCAGATCTTGGAATGGATGCAGAACCACGGCATTGTTCACTACAAGGATGTGTGCAGGCTCATCAACCTCTACTACAAGGACCCCAAGACCGTGATGGACTGGGTCAGGCACAACAAGACCCCCTTCACCAGGGAGAGGGCCAAGAAGGCCAAAAAAGCAGAGAAAGAGGCAAGAAAGGCGGCCAGGAAGCCCAGGAGGCCAGAGCCCCCTGTGCCTAGGAAGTAGAGCCAAACATCTCCTGCTCATGTTTTTTTATCAGGGCCACTCGGCGTTCCCATCCCGTTCCGTCCATCTCCTGTGCAAGGATATGCTTTCCGTGCCTGATGGGGCAGTTCACCTTCTTGCAATGCTCCTGATAATCTCTTTTTAAATACCCGCAGGTATATCCGATAAAACATTTCACAGAGGATACTCCGTCTTCATCAAACATCTCGGTTCTGAAGTATATCTCCCTAAGGGGGTCATCTCTCAGATTGAATCCATTTCTAATAGCCCCGCAGGCCTCCCTTGAGAGCCTGCCAACCTCAATCGGTTCAGGCAGGTTCCTGTATTTAAAAACACTGAATTCCTTGTCACCAACCCTATATTTCCCGGTCCTGCGCAACATAATGCCCCCAGGCATTGATGATACTGAAACTAAACCTTTTAAACCCATCCCTAGAACCAGAACCGCTACCCCCCGGGATAGCTCATGTGGACAAAGGCCAGAAAGGCCACATTCATCAGGGGAACAACCATATAGGTCATCAGGCCTATTGCTGCAGGTATGGTCATGCCCATGACGTTGCCTCCTATTATGTTCATCATGACCAGGACCGAGAGCATCATCAGGGGGGCCGCTATCATGACAGCTGTATAGATGTCCGCAAAAGTGGAGAGTGTCTTTACGTACTGCTCCCTCTTTATCCTGTAGTCAAAGAGGTTCTTGTCTGACATCTCCCTGAGGAATTCCGAGAGGTTCCCTCCCTTGGTTATGGTGGAGCTTATGCCTGTCAGGACCTGCTTGAAGGCAGGGGATGGCGTCCTCTCCGCAACATCATTTATGGCGCTGACCGAGCTCATTCCAAGTATCTGGATGTTCCTTACCACCAACCTTGCCTGCCTGGAGACCTCGCCATACTCCCTGAGGCTGCCCAGAAGCTTGAACATGAACTCTGTCGGGATGCCTGACGAGGCTATGGAATCCATGTGTATGAGGGCAAAGGGGAGGTTGTTGTCTATGGACTTCCTCGCTGACTTGGACCTCTGGGACGGATAGATATAGAACAGCATGAACACAAAGGATGCAGTCAGAATGGGTATGAACATCACATAGTAGATTAGCATGACAAGGTCTTCCACAAATACCACGGACAGCAAGAGTGTGATTAGCAATGCAGCCAGGTAGGCAACGGCCGTGCTCATATAGGTTACTGCTATGTAGGCCTTGAGGAGCATGTGTATGCCCGCACCCCTTAGTTGGGGAACGAGCGATTTGAAGCTCTTTTCCGAGCCCCTGACAAGCCCCCTGAACAGGGCCATTGAAAGCCTCTTGTATGCTTCCAGAACCATGTTTATAATTATGGCAGGATTCTATAAAAACAGGCCCTGCAGCAGAACCTGACAATCCATTAAATTCAGGACCTTTTGAAGGTCCGCAGTTGCGGTGGTGGGATAAATTATTCAAGATTAGAAACCGGGACTATGTCCTTAACACCACCAATTTTCTTCAACTCATCAATAACTGGTTCTAGGGGTTTTGGTGTCTGATACCCCCAAGCATTACCCTGCACATGAATCAGTTTTGTTGAATATTTTTCACTGAATAAAAAATCTTGAACAGTATCCTCTACTATACGGAGATTGGCATAGTCCTCAAGTTCAATTCGGTAGCTAAATACTCCCTCCATAATCCAATTGATAATTATAATTAATAAAAAACCATACCCCCGCAATTGAATTTAATAAGTATTATACGAACTCAGGGAGAGCTAGTATTGAGCTTTGTGCTCTTTTGCCTCTGCGGGTTTGTTTAACTGGTTCTTGATGCATTTAAAAAGAACTTCCTTCAGGCCAGCTACCTCTTCTTCCTGACTATGTTCCTGTGCCTTGCGCAGGCCGGGCAGGCATATACCTTGGTAGACATCAGGGTGAGGCCTTGCCTCCCCCTTGCGCCCAGCTCTGACCTTATGGCAGGATCGCTGATGCTGAAACCCTTGAATGTGGGAAAGGTCTTGTATTTCGGGACCCTCCTGCCGCAGAAGCTGCAGGTCACCACGGACTCCCTTCCCCGGGTCTTGGTGTGCGTCCACCCCCTCTTGTAATACTGCCTTCCCATATACTGCACCTGTTTGATTATATTGGTTCTACATACAAAATCCGTTGCTGCGCAACGGCATATACTCTTTCGCCTCACAATCTGTTAATTAGCCTTATGTTTTGTGCTCCTTATGGATTGGCCTCAGCCTCTTGGACTTGCACTTCCTGCACTTGACCTTCCCTGCCTTGACCTTGATAAGGTCACCCCTGTTCTTTGCCCCGCACTTCATGCAGACAAAGACCCTGTGGAACAGCCTGTTCTCTGCCTCCGGAAACCTGTGCTTTGGCATACCAACCAACCCTTAGAGCTAAACCCGCCTGCTTTGACTCTTAAGATAACATATAACTATGTATTTAAATATAATATGGAGCGTGCTCCCGGCTGTTATATTGAGGAGGATTTATGGAGAAATCAGTCCTTGAGAGGGGAATCCTGCTGCTGGACAAGCCCGGGGATTTGACCAGCATGCAGTGCGTCGAGATAGCCAAGCGCCTCCTCAAGACCCGCAAGGCAGGCCACTCAGGAACCCTTGACCCCAGCGTGACAGGCCTCATGCTTATTGCGTTCAACGAGGCCACCAAGGCCATGCCGGTCCTGGTAGGCCTGGACAAAACCTATGAAGGGGTTATGAGAGTGCATGGTCCCTTCACCAGGGACAAGCTTTCTAGGGTCCTCGGCCGATTCACAGGGAAAATTATGCAGACCCCACCCAGGCGCTCTGCAGTGGTCAGGAGGCCTAGGGAAAGAAGGGTCTTCTCCCTGGAGGTCCTTTCCATTAACGAGCGTGACGTACAGTTCAGGGTCTCCTGCGAGGCAGGAACCTATATAAGGAAGCTCTGCCACCAAATCGGCGAGGCCCTGGGTGTGGGTGCCCACATGGCCAGCCTGAGAAGGGTCGGAATCGGGCCTTTCACAATAGAGGAGGCTGTCACCATGGAACAGCTCAGGAGCCAGGGGGAGGCTGCTCTCCTTCCTCTAGAGCAGGCTCTTGAGAGGACAGGCCTTCCCAGGGCAGTTGTAAGAGACGCATCCCTCGACAGGTTAAGGAATGGTATACCCCTCGACCTTTCAGAGCTCAAGAGACATCCCAGGAAAGTCCAGGGCCTGGCAGGCCTTTACAATACCCAGGGAAGGCTCCTGGCCCTGGCCAGGATTGAGAAAGACAAGGCAAGGCCTGAAAGGCTTTTTAACTAACCACTTTCTAAATAATACCCGGAACCCACTTCTGGTTAGATTTATATACAGGAATCCCAACAATTACCTAGGGAAACCTTTAAATACTCTTATTTTAACTATTTTTAAGTGGTTAATATGTCCGATTACATAAGAAAATATACAGGGAAGCTTTTCAGCAATCCGGTAGGCAGGGGAGTAGGCAAGGGGCTTGCTTATACCAGCATTGCGTTAGCCTCTGCAGCCATAACACTCTGGCCTCAAAGCGATGATGCCCATGTTAAAAGAGAGACCTCGGCATTCTGGCATCCAACCAAATATGTCGAAGAGAATCTCAATAAAACCCAGCCACCCTGGAAAGGGGAGCTTGCTGAGATAGAGAGGGGGGCAGAAGAGTTTGCAAGATTGGCAACAGAAGCGGACCTGAATGACCCAATAACGGAATTGGAGTTCCGTAAAGAGAATGGATACACAGAGGAGCAGTGCAAGAAGTGCAATCTTTTGAACACCCCTGACGCAGAGAAAATTCGCGAGATTGCAGAAGACTTTGATGTTGACCCAGAGCTGGCCCTTGCTGTGGCATACCAGGAATCAAACCTGAGCCACAACGGCAAGAGCGGCAGGCCCAAGAGGTCAAAGAAAGGGGCCTATGGCGAATTCCAGGTAACATATAAAGGTTTTGAAGAGGTCTGGAAGATATCCCATTACGATAAGGATTTTTACTATAAGGATTTCCTGACCGAACACAGTGATTCGATAGAGAAGTATGCCCACCTGTTTAAGGGAAAGAAAGGGAAGGCCTGGGAAAGGGTAATAAATAATAAAAGAGCCAACAGGGTGACAGGCGTAATATTTCTGAGTTTTAATAAACACAAGGAAAACGGAGATGAGGGCGAGGCCCTTCGCAATTATGTTGCAGGAAAGACAGGAAAGAAAAAATACCCCAACAATGCCAACATATACAGCGGTTCTGTTTTTAAACACAAGGACTTTTTTGAGCAGACCTGCCCTGAAATGGAGAGCAGACTCAAGGCCTTCCAGGAGAGGCGCTACAAGTGGCACAAATCGCACTATATTGCTGCAAACCAGAGCTTTAACCAAAGAAAAATCTATTAGCTTTTACGGCATACCTTCCAAAGAAACAAATAAAAACCATACGGCCCTATTTTATCCAACACAGCCCGACCTTCCCGAACCAGCAGACAGGTTAAGTCGGGAAGGGAATGTGCGGAGGTGACAGAGTGGTTATGTGCCCGCCTGCAGTAAGCCTTTTTCAGGAAAAGGCTTAAGCCAAAAGGAGCTGACCTACGCTCTGCTTCGGCCAGCTTCCGAATGAAAAAGGCTTGAAGCGAGCGGGTTATGGGGGTTCAATCGCACTGCTGGAAGCAGGCGTCTCCAGCGGAGCTGAAGATCCCCCCCTCCGCTTCCTGTTTATTAGCGTTTTTATAATATTGGTTGCCATATTAGACTATGGTCATGAAAAGGCTCATGGATAGGGGAGAAAGGGACACACAGTTCGTTTTCTACTCTGGAAAGGGCGGTGTGGGCAAGACCTCCATGGCCGCGGCCACGGCCCTCTGGCTTTCCAGGAAGGGCAAGAAGGTCCTGGTGATATCCACAGACCCTGCCCACTCCCTGGCTGATTCCTTTGATACCAGGATAGGCGGGGAGGTCAGGAGGATAGACAGGAACCTCTATGCATTGGAGATAGACCCCAAGCTCTCCATGAAGGAATACAAGGAGATGCTCTTCCCTGAGATAGAAAAGGTCAGCGCCCTCAGGGGCTTCGGCCTGGACGAGGCCTTTGACATTGCAGGCATGACCCCGGGCATAGATGAGATAGCGAGCTTTGATACCTTCCTGAGGTACATGAACTCCGGGGAGTATGATGTCATTGTGTTTGACACAGCGCCCACAGGTCACACCCTCAGGTTCCTCTCCCTGCCGAATGTCCTGGACTCCTGGATAGGCAAGCTCATAAAGATAAGGATGCGCCTCTCGGGCATCACCAGCATGGTCAGGAAACTGCTGTCCAGGGAGGATGAAGAAGAGAGGGACAACACGCTTGAAAAACTCGAGGAGATGAAGAGGAGAATAGAGCATGCCAGGGAGATCCTGAGCAACCCCGGGAAGACAGAGTACAACATAGTAATGACTCCCGAGGCCATGTGCATATACGAGTCCGAGCGCTCACTCAGCTTCCTGAAGGAGTGCAACATACCCATAGGCAAGGTTATTGTGAACCAGATAATACCCGAGAACACCCGGTGCAGGTTCTGCAGCGGTAAGAGAAGAATCCAGCTGGAGCGCCTCGGCGAGATAAAAAGCAAGTTTAATTCCAATAAGGTCATGGAGCTCAAACTCTTTGAGGAAGAGGTCCGGGGCAAGGAGTCGCTTGAGAGGGTGGCCAGGGAACTCTACAGCTAGTCCCCAGCTAGGCCTGAGCAGATTGACTACTTTTCCATCCTGCTTAGAATCAGGGCCACCACAAGGAGTATACACCCCGAGCCTATCAGTATTATGGATACTGTGTTGAACCCGCAGTCATCAACCAGACCGTTGCAATCATTATCAAGGCCGTCATTGCATACCTCCTCTGTGGCCTTTACTCCACCCTCACAGGGTCCCCAGAGCTGGTTCTGGCAGGTGGATACGCCCTTCTCGCATTCCCCGACCGAGCTGCCGCAGGGCCTTGTATGGCCGTCCCTGCATGGCATGATATCTTCCAGGCCCAGACCGAGGGCAGTGCCGCCCATATATGAGAGCAGCAACATTGCCAGAAAGACATTTACCAGGAGTTT
Organism: Candidatus Aenigmatarchaeota archaeon; assembly: GCA_030672315.1. The sequence continues at coordinate 7,069 of DAOVGQ010000091.1, forward strand.
CTTTTGCATATAATTATAAATTATGCATCCATGGATTAAATATGGATATCCCCAAGAAGGATGTCATAAGCTTTCTACTAAAGGAAACCCTCCAGAGAGGGGGAGCCCGCTCGCAGAGGGAGCTTTCTGATATGCTAAACAGGAGGCTCAGAAAGAGCTCCCCTGGCTATGTCATAAGTGGTGCAAGGGCACGTTCCATTGCCCTGAACACCCCTGGCATAGGGGTGAAAATCCATACAAGGAAGGGCAGGCTCCCGAAAAAGTGCCCTGTATGCGGGCACGTCCTCAGGAAGACCTATACAAGGAATCTCAAGGGAAGGAAGCTCCCTCTAAGGATGTCCTGCACAAGATGCCCCTACAGGGGCTCTGGGGGAAGCTGGATACCCAGAAGGTACGAATTCTGGGCTGGTTAGATGTGCTGCAAAACTGGAACAGTGTTTGCAGTCCTGGCCTGGTTCTGACGCAAGAATACCTTCTGATGCGGTCGCTACCTTTTCAGTATGGCAAGGACCCCCCCGATAATGGCTATGATTCCTCCTATAAGGAAGCCGTTGCCTATCAGAACAGTTATTACAGAGAAGATCAGCATGAACATTCCGGTGAGCCTTTTCTTGTCAGGTATGACATGGATTATAAATGCTGCTGCTACCAGGAAGCCTCCTATTATGATGTTTACGACAAGGGAATCGAGTGACGAGAGTTGTATACCGAGCATGCCAAGAACAGACAGCTTTATGCCAGGGACAAAGAAATCCAGCAGGTCCCCTATCCCGAAAAAGACAAGAAGCGAGTTCAGAATTACAAGTACACCCCCGGCCAGCGAGAGGATGAACCCTGTTCCAATCACCCTCCCGGGCTGCTGTGCAGCTGCCTTTTCGGGTTCCTGCTTGGCAGCTGGGGGCTCTTCCGCGGGCCTGGCCGCTGGTTTTGCGGGAGCCGTTGCCCTGACAGTGGAGAACGCCCTCTCAATCTCCTCAGAATACCAGCCCTGGCTTAAGAGGGCATCCCTTATCTCCTGTTCAGTGTATCCTGCAGAAAGCTGTTCCCTTATATACTGGACTATGCTGGAATCATCTGCCATGTATAATACTTGTTGGGACTCCTTAAAAAATCATTCTGTTACAACCCCTGCTTTCCTGAGCTCCCCCACATTCCTTACCCCAGCCAGGAGCATGGCCTTCCTGAACTCCCCTACAAGGCACTCGAGCCTCCTTGCCACTGCCTTGTGCGACTCTGTAGCAGGCCTCAGGAGGGGGAGCGCAAGCCCTGCCAGGGAGGCCCCCATTGCCAGGGCCTTGGCGCACTCCAGCCCATTCCTAACCCCTCCGGATGCAATCAGCGGGATTTTCACAGACTCCCTGCACTGCCTTAGGGATTCTGCAGTGGGAATTCCCCACTCAAGGAAGGTCCTGGCAGTATCAGAGCCCCTGTAGTGCTCGACCCTTATCCAGGATGTCCCGCCTGCCCCTGCAACATCGATGCAGGACACTCCAGCACCCTCCAGCTTCCTGGCAACATCCCGGGATATGCCGCAGCCTGTCTCCTTGACCACCACGGGAAAACCCGCCTTCCTGCAGAGCCTCTCTATGTTAACAAGCACACCTCTCCAGTCCCTGTCACCCTCTGGCTGGCTGAGCTCCTGGGCTGCATTGAGATGGACAGCCAGACCATCTGCCTTTATGTCCCTGACCAGGCCCCTGATCTCACCTATGCTGTACTTGGAGAGCTGGACAGCCCCTATGTTTCCCAGGAGGAATATGCCTGGCGCCACATCCCTCACATCATATGTATAGGCAAGCCCAGGGTCCTCGAGCATGGCCCTCTGGGAGCCCAGGCCCATACCAATCCCGAGATCCTCGGCAGCCCTTGCCAGGTTCCTGTTTATCTTCTCTGTGCCTGGAGAGCCCCCTGTCATGGCCTCTATAAAGAAGGGGAACCTGAATTTCTTTCCCAAGAATTCTGTTGAGGTGTCTATCTTGTTAAGGCTTGTCTCAGGCAGGGCGCTGTGCACAAGCTCGTATCTCTCAAAGCCGTTGCTCTTGCTGAACTCAACCTCCCTGTCCAGACAAATCCTTATGTGCTCGAGCTTCCTTGACGAAGTCTTCCACGCTTTCATAAACCCGCCTCCTTAAAGGACGCATGAAAACTATGCGCTGTATTAAATTTAAATACCTTAACATTATTAATCAATTACCCAATACAATCACTAAAGATGAGAAGGTTGTGCCATGTTTAACAAGCTGCTCATATCCCTGCTGGTTTTCATACTCCTTCTCGCTGCAGTCCCGACATCAAGTGCCAACCTGGAACTCAACATAGAGGAAAGCGAAAAATCAGCCTACTTGGGGGACGAGGTTTTCTTTGACTTTTCTATAACCAAATTCGGTGCCCAAGATGACAGGGTCTGGGTAGAGGTATCCGGAGAACCCCAGGAATGGGTCAGTGAGGTCCCTGACATGGTTAATATTCCGAGCCTCCAGGAAACCAACACATCTGTCAGTTTCTTTCCAAGGGGAGAGACCACAGGAACATTTGAATACATCATCACAGTGATATCGTACTGGACCTCTATATCAGCCTCTGATACTGTCATTCTCAATGTCCTGAGGCCGCTTGACATAGAGGACTTTGTTGCAAGCAAGTCCGGAGACGAGCTCTTCCTTAACATACTCCTCAACTCCAAGGAGCCGGCAAATGCAAGCATGGACTTTGTGGTGACCAGCTCCAGTGGAGAGACCCTGAAGGAGTTCTCCCTCTCTGCCAGGGTTGACGGTCCCACGCTTGTGGAGGAGAGCATTACCCTTCCGGTGGGCATGCTGGCAGGGGACTACAATGTAGAGGTCTCCCTTGTCGGGACCCCTGTCAGGAAGGATTACATGTTCACCGTCCTGCCTGTCCACATGATTACAGAATCAGTCAAGAAGACGTCCTCAGCCCTTTATGATGATTACGAGATAACCATAATCAATGAGGGTAATGTCAGAGAGCCCCAGTACGTCACATACAGAACCCTCCCAAACAATGACTGGGTTACTGGCCTAATAACAGAGCCCGAGACCTGCTTTATGAGGAACGGCGAAAAGACCTGCAGGTACGTCTTCTATGATTTGGCTCCAGGGGAATCAGCAACCATGAGCTACAGGCTGGACTACTGGTCAATATATGCAACATACATCCTCGTCCTGGTTGCTGTCTTCATGGTGGTCTTCCTTGGCATGAGGCGTGTGACAGCCCCTGTGATAATCAAGAGACATGTCAGGAAGGGAGGCGACCGCCACCATGTGGTCCTGGAGGTCAGGAACCCCTTCTACCACAACCTCTCCAATGCAATCATAAGGGACTGGGTCTCCCCCCTGGCCAATGTGCTCCACCACGAGATAGACATGGTCAGGCCCCTGATAAGGCGCTCTGACGCAGGGACAGAGCTTATATGGAAGCTCGGTGACATAAAGCCCAAGGAGACCAGGCTTATAAGCTACCCCATAAAGACCCTGGTCCAGGGCAGCCTCAGGATGCCCAGGGCATACATCCGCTACAACAAGCCCAACGGCCGCCTCAGGAGGATATTCTCCAAGCCCCTCGTTATTGAGTCCTGATTTCCTCGCTATAAAGCCGACTTATAATATCGACTGCTGGGTTCATAAAGGATTTATGAAAAGCAGAAACCGACGCAACTACGTTAAAATACCACCTTGTTTAATTAATTATATATGGCAGTAAGGGTTTGGATATCTTTGCTTTTCTTCTGGGGTTTTCTTATCTTTGGGAGCGGATATGTCTATGGCGATGTATATAATCATTGCCCAGACTGTACAGAGTTGTGCTATGTGGAGGAATGCCCATTTGGGATATCTGGCAGTGGGTGCACCCTGGAATGCCCGCCATGGCGGCTCTGCTATAACCAATATACATATGTCCCCCACTGTCACACACTAAAGTCAATATGGAACGGAACCGATGTCCCGTTTGAAGGCTCTGAAGAAAACAACAAGGTCAGAAAAGTCAACTCTGCTGAGGTTTCAATCACCATGAGATCGTTCCAAGGCAATCTCACTGTCACAGTAAAGTCATGGAACTGCAAGGACAATGAATTTGTTTCCCTTGAAACTGTTGAGGTAAAGGGTTTGAATACACGGGCATGGAACGTTACAGAACACTTCCTCTCATGCATTAATGAATATAAGATTGGCATCGAGTTTGAGGTTATTTCCGAAAACAAATACTTGCTTGTGCATGAGGTCAACCTGTCAGTGGATTACGACCTTGAGGACATATATGGGCAGCTCTCCGCATCCCTGTACACAAACCTCCCGCCTAGCAACACTATAGAAAAATACAAAAGCCTTGAAGCAATATCCGATGTTGGATGCTCGGGTGGATATTGCGGGGATGTTTGGGTAGAACTGCAATATGCAGAATATCCCGGTTCCGATTTCACCAAGGTACCTGTTGGCAGTGGCACAGCCTTTTTCACAGAATCCAATCCATTTGACTTAGGTCCACTTGATGATGGCGAGCAAAGCCACAAAG
>DAOVGQ010000047.1 GCA_030672315.1 Candidatus Aenigmatarchaeota archaeon
GGAGCTGGCCAGGACTAAATATAACAAGGCCACCCAGGCCCATATAGGAAGGCTCAAGGCCAAGCTGGCCAGGCTGAGGGAGCAGCGCCAGCGGACTGGCATGAGGAGCGCGGGCCTTGGGTATGGGATAAAGAAGGAGGGCGACGCGACAGTTGTCCTTGTCGGCTTTCCCTCTGTGGGAAAGTCCACTCTGCTCAACAGAATAAGCAATGCAGAATCCAGGGTCGGGGAATATGACTTCACCACCCTCAACATCGTTCCTGGGGTGATGGAGCTCCACGGGGCCAGGATTCATGTCCTGGACATGCCTGGTGTTGTGGAGGGCGCATCCCAGGGAAAAGGTCGTGGGCGCGAGGTCCTCTCGGTTGTCAGGAACGCAGACCTCGTTGTTATTATTCTTGATGCAGACATGCCAGAGCACCTGGACATAATAAGGAGGGAACTGCATGATGCTGGATTCAGGCTTGACCAGGAGAGGCCAGATGTCAGGATAACCAAGAGGTCCGAGGGGGGCCTTGACATCGGCTCGGCTGTGAGGCTCACCAAAATCACCAGGGATATGGTAAGGGAGGCCCTCCAGGAGTTCAAGATATTCAATGCCGAGGTGGTGATAAGACAGGATGTGAGCATGGAGCAGCTCACTGACTGCATACTGGGGAACAGGGCCTACATACCCAGCCTGGTGGTGGTCAACAAGGTTGACAGGGTCCCTGAGGAAGGCCTGAAATGGCTGAAGGAGAAATGTGGTGACTGCATCCTCGTTTCTGCTGAGCACGGAACCGGGATAGGGAAGTTCAGGGAGGCCGTCTGGAGGAAGCTCAGCCTGATGAGGATATTCATGAAGAAGCCTGGCAGGCAGCCTGACATGAAGGAGCCCATAATTGTCAGGAAGGGTGCGACCATCAGGGATGCGGCCGAGAAGATTCACAGGTCCTGGGGCAGGGCACATTTCGCCAGGGTCTGGGGCTCGAGCAGGTTCCCTGGCCAGAGGCTTGGTCTTGACTACGCCCTCAGGGACGGGGATGTTGTGGAGATTCACACAGAATAGCATAACAGGGATTCTGCAGCCGCAACTTTTATAATATTGCGGGGTAAATATTATAGTATACGAGTGTTTATATGTCAGCTGATACAGACGAACCACCTGATGATGGAAAAAGCAAAGTCAATATTCTTCACGAATTAAACTACACAGGATATATGTTCAAAGATTTATGGAACACTAAGAGAAGAACAATCGCGGCAAATCCCGATGAATTCGAGATTCTGAAGAAGGACTATAACAGCCAGCTGCACGAGCTGCACGAACACCTCTTCAACCATCTCGGCGGTCTAAAGAAACTGGATATCTATGGCGCGTTCAAAGATGAATAGCAACGACTTAAAGGATTTTAAGCCGTCCATGCAATATAAAGCATGTTCTTCAGGAGGATTATCGGTGCCCCGGGCATGACATTTGGTGTCATGGATGGTGTTATCACGGTCCTGGGCGTGCTGGCCGGGCTCTATATTCTGGGTGACAGGACTGTAGTGATAGCAGGCATGCTGATTGCAGGCATGGCGGACTCCCTTGCCAATGCCGCAGGTATCCACGTGAGCCAGGAGACCGAGGGAGAGCACAGCCGAAGGGAGGTCATGATGTCCACTATCATGGCATTTCTCTCGACCTTTGTTGTTACCCTGATTCTGGTCCTGCCGCATGCATTCCTGGGGCTCTATGCAGCCTCCCTGGCAAGCATGGCCCTTGGCCTTACCATGATACTCGGAACGGGGTTCTTTGTGGGAAAGAAGCTCGGAAAGGGCAGTAAGAAAACAGGCAAGATAATGCTCGAATACATGGTGATGGCCCTGGTGGTTATAGGGATTTCCTCGCTGATAGGCCTGTTTGTCAGGGACCTGCTCGGTGTGGTCTATGTTTGAATACCTGCTTTTCCTGCTGGTGATGCTGATTCTGTTTGCAGGCCTGTTGCTCCTCTACAGGAGGCTCTGGTTAAAATATGAGCAGCTCAAGCTCGACCTCCAGGAGGCCCTGTTCCAGAAGAAGAGCCTCTCGAGTAAGTATGGAAAGATGACCGAGCAGTTCATCCCCTTCCTGGAGAGCTACCCCTATGACGAGCAGAACTTCAGGTTCATGGGCTCCCCCATTGACGGGGTGCAGTTCGAGCCAGACAAGGTCATCCTGGTGGAGTTCAAGACAGCAGGCTCAGGCCTCACCAAGAGGCAGAAGGAAATTAAGAGGTTGGTTGAGAAAGGCAGGGTGGAGTTCCAGGAGTTCAGGCTGCCTGCCCGGGCCAAGGAGGGGGAGGGTTAGAAACAAGTCAATCCTGCAAGTATTTACCTCGGCATATGATATAAATGCTATACATCGTCGAAGATGCCCCTTTCCTTGATGGCCTTGGGGGAGCCCCCCGCGTGCCAGGAGAGCCTCGGCCTTACCTGGATTGGAAAGATTCTCTCTGAATTGTCATCCAGGATTACAGCCGCGCCCTTGGTCTTGGGGAGCTGGTTGATGTAGGTCTGGATGTCCTCCTTGGCATAGCTCTGCATGATTCCCTGAAGGGCATTGATGTCGGCCTCTGATGTCAGCCTGTGGGACAGGACCAGGTCAGACTGGGCAAGCACGTCGGGATGCAGCTTGTTGGGTATCTGGGTTATAAGGAGAAGGGATATTCCAGGTTCACGGCCTTCCTTGACCAGGGAGAGCATGGGTTCGGTGGCGGCTGTGATGCCCTCTGAGGGAACGAATTGGTGGGCCTCGTCCACCATTATCCATACCATGGGGACGGACTTCTTCTTTTCCCCGGTAATCACCTCGAGCTCCTCTGCCTTCCTGGCCATGAGGCGGGCCTGGAAGACCTTCCTGGCAAAGAGGCCTATCACCATGGAGCGAACCGACCAGCCGGCCCCGGAACGCACGTAGTGGGAGATGTCTATCACAGATATCCTGCCGGGTGAAAAGAATTTCTCGACCGGGGTTCCCTCTTTCTCAAAGATTCCCCAGCCCTCTGCCGACATGAACCTCGAGATAAGGGCGTCCTTGACCTTCTTGTCTGACTTGGTGTCCTCCCCTATTGTCTTGATGATGTCTTGGATGGAGTAGGCCTGCCCGGATTTCTGGAGCTTCTTGATAACCCTCTCTGTGAGGAGGCCATAGTCGTCCATGGGACCGAAGGCAAAGCTTACAATCCAGTCAGTGGAGCTTATCTCGCTGCAGGGAAGGGTGAAGGGAGAATCGAAATCGATTCCTGCCTTTCTGTATTTTTCAACAAAGCCCTTGGGTATGAAGAACTGCATGTCCATGGCCTGGGGCTTGAGGCCCCACTGATCAAGGAGCTCGCGGTCCTTCTCATTGGGCCTCTTCATGGACCAGTAGATGCCCATGGTATCAATCATGAGGACAGAGAGGTTCTGCTTGATTTCCTGGGGGAGCAGGGTCATCTCCTCGGCAATGACGCCGCTTGAGTACGATTTTCCTGAACCCCTCTTGCCGCACACAAGGACAATATGAGGCCTGCTCACATCCATGTAGACGGGGTTTGTCAGGTGGGCATCCTCGCCCTCGCCGACTATGTGCTTTCCTATAAAGACTGTTCCCTTCTCCCCAAACCTCTCGAGGTCTGTTCTGTCCCTTCCCACTATGATTTTCTCGACCATGCAAACTACCAAAACAAGGCGCTGTTTTATATATAGAAGTTTAATTATAATAAATCCATTTAGTAATGATGTTGAGGTGATTTGATGGGAATCGTTGAGGAGATACTCAAGAACAGGGAAGAGATGATTGAGAAGTTTCTGGACGTCCTGAGCGGGAAAGAGGCCACTGCCAAGGTCAACCTTGACGGTGTGCAGTTCAACATCGGGAAGTCCAAGGTAAGGCTTGAAGGAGAGATTAGCTTCACTGTTATACCTGGAAAGAAGAAGTAACTTTTTCTGGTGAAGGCTGCCATGGACCCCAAGCGAAAGGAATTGATAGAGAAGTTTTTCAGAAAGGCCAGAATCGTTATCATGATTGACGATTCTCCTGTGGTGGAGGTTGGCTACAAGAAGGGTGTTTTCACGATTGATGTCAAGAACCCCATCCTTCTCATGGGCCTTGGCCTGGATTTGAAGCTTCTGAGCAGGGACAAGAAGAAATCCGTCATAAGAAAGGCCATCAAGGACATGGGTTTTGGGATAAAGCTCAAGTACGGGCGCCTTGAGATTGACCTCTAGCGCCAGAGCATGAACCTTAGCTTGGCCACCTTGGAATCAAAAAGGATATACCGCTCGATTGGAATGACTATGGTGCTGTTCTGGAAACCCAAAGGGTCGAGGCCTTGAACAAGGTCTGTGTTGTTTGCCCGTGCCTGGGTGTTGTTTAGGTGAAGAACCTGGAAGTAGAACTCATAGGCAGGAATGCCGAGAATCCTCTTGGAGTGGTCGTAGTCCATCTGGACGAACATTAGTATCTTTGTCTCATTGAGCACATTCTCTTCTGATGCAAGGCCGAGGACATGGACGTTTGACTCGTTCCAGTACTCGGGGAAGCCCCTGGTCCTTATCATGTTGTCTGCCAGGGTGAGGGCGTTGTTTTCCATGTCATTGAATATCATCTGGTCCTCGTTCTGTATGGCTGTATATTCCCAGACGAAGAACAGGACTGCCATTATCATGAAGAACACCACCACGGATGCCATGAAATCGAATGACCAGATCTGTGCCCTCTTATTCGTACAGAAGGGTGCCTGCCTGTGCCCTCTTGTTCGTGTTGAATGGTATACTTTCATGCTGCCTCCATGATTATTATTTCTCCGTTCTGGTTAAGTATACGATTTGTTCCCTTGACAACCTCCCCGGTAACGTTGTCTGTCAGGATATACCGCACATAGGTGCTGCCATCCACCCTGAGTATCACCTCGTTGGAGCTTATGTCTATGGTGTAGTCGAGGCGGAGTATCCGCTCCGGCATGGTGACATTCATGGAAAAGCCGTCGCCCTCGAGATATGCTATGTTTATCTTGTCAGCCACCTGCCGGAGTATTTTATTGGATTCCAGGTCAACCTGGGCCTGGGATATGGCATGGCTCCTGTGCACGCTTACCACCAAGGCAAATCCAACTGCCACCAGGAACAGCATAAAAAGTATCATAAACTCCATGCTGGCCTGGGCCTTCATGCCCTTTAGGGTGCGCATGGGGGCCTGCCTGTGCCCTTTGGGGGGGGCCTTCCTAGAAGGTGCGGTTGATCTCGACATAGGTATCGTGGGATATGATGTCAAAATAATAGTATCCTTCATTGACAGGTATGTTGTCCTCGCCCTGAAGCTCTGCAGTAGAGGTATACCACACCTCGGATTCCAGGGAGCCTGTCAGCATGTGGAATATTATTGTCTTGTTTACAATGCTCACATTGGTTACGCCGTCAGGGATGTAGACCTTTATGTTTATCTTTGCAGGGAAGCCCTGGGAGTGAACCAGGCTGGCGGCATCAGCTATATGCTTGGCCGCGTTTCTTGTATAGGAGAGTGATAGCTCCTGAGAGGTCTGCTGCTGGATGGTCACGATGTAGACCCATATAGGAATCATGAACATCATGACCATGCCTGCTATGACAAAGTATTCAATTGCTGCCTGAGCTTTCATGATAGATAATTGGTTCTGAACAATAAAAAAGATGCCATGGGGGCGCCGAGACTTGTCCAAACCTCTTTCATTTGGAAGTTGCCCCGAGCTGTGCGAGTGGGCAACTCCTTTTGGATTAAACCTTTTCCTGAAAAAGGTTTATCGAACTCGGGTGAACAGGTATCCTTCTATCATCCGGGAAGTCAAAATACCCATCAAAGCTCCAGATGACAACTGGAGCCTGTCAGGATAGCCACTACCTCACGCCCCCGGCAATTGCCCGTCCAATCCGCCTTTTAAAGAGGACGGGATTGGCATGTACATGCCTGCCTTCCTCGATATGTCCGGGTCAGGAAGGCTATAAGTATTGGTACGTATGGGTTTAAAAGTCTTAAAAACGGGTTAACCGGATGGGATTTAACTCTTTTGCCAAAGAAGTCCACTTCCAAAATCGCACCGATGCTTAGGATTTTGGTGGTAGTTCACCTAGCCAATAACAACAGCTATCTTCTTGCTCGAGCGCTCCATATTCATGAGAACGAGACCCATGTTGGCCCTGGGCTTGACAAGGGCTGTGAATATGACATCAGAGTTGGCTTCGATTGAAATAAGCTTTCCAGAGGCGGATTCCACAACAACCCGGTTGAGTTCCCCTATGTCAAGCTCCTTGCTTGCAGTCTCTCCTGTTCCTACTATGGCAGCAGCCATTGCAGCAACTGCCTTGGAGTTGACCTCATCGGGGAGACTTGAGATTATCATGAGCCCGTCGCGCCTGACCACTGCAGAGCCTATCACATTTCCTATTGAGTCGAAGTCATCCAGGATTTTCTTCAGGTCCTCTTCCTTTGTTTCCATACCAACCTAGTTTATTTTTGTCTTTGCTACTTAAAATATCAAAGGCTTCACATAAATCAAGTGTAAAAGCCCTGGGTGGGATTAGGGGTTTATTTTTAAAATCAGATTATAGACTATATACCAGAGTGGACAAACGGGCAACTGTATATCATCTAGAGATACACGGAGCGAAACAGATAAGAAGATGGTTATCCGAATATGGGATAACAAATCAAGGAAGGATATTGCCTCGGTAGCTCAGTCGGTAGGAATCCGACGGGGGTTAGGCTTCCCGACAAAGAGCGTCAGAAGTGTTGCTTCCGCTAAACCTTGGTAAGGTGAAGGTCGCGAGTTCAAACGCACTGCTGGAGCATACCCTGAAGGGCACATGTGCGCATCCAGCAGGGCTGAATGTCTCGCCCGGGGCTTATAAAAATAATTAACTAGAGGTAGCTACCAGGGCCTATCCATTTATTATACGAGGTATTTATTAATTTATACCCAGGTGAAATCGTGGTTGAATATTTCGATGTTGTGGATAAGAAGGACAGGGTTGTAGGAAAGGCCTCCCGGGAAGAGGTTCATAAAAGCAGGGAGTGGCACAAGGCAGTCTATGTCTTTGTTTTCAACTCCGGGGGGGAGATGTTCCTTCAGGAAAGGAGCGACGATAAGGATATGGAACCCGGAGTCTGGACATGCTCTGTATCAGGGCATCCTTCATCCGGGCAGTCATACATAGAGGCTGCCATCAGGGAGACAGAAGAGGAGATAGGGGTTAGGGTCAAGCCTAAACCGCTTTTCTTCATGAAATATGAACCATACAGGCACCACCTCTGGATATTCGAGGCCAGGCATGACGGGCCGTTCAAACTGGACCCGAATGAGATCAAGTCAGGAAGGTTTGTTTCAATGGAGGAGTTGAAAAAAGAGGTAAAGGAAAAGCCTGAGAGATTCTCGCCTGAGTTCCTGAAGATTCTGGAGAGATTCTAGTATATAACAGTCTCTTTGACATGTTTTCCCAGGAGGGTCCTCTTGAGGTTTCCTGGGGTGTTTCCGTTAATAATGTACACACTGGTGCCGCTGCGGGCAAGCCCAAGGGCCTGTTCTATCTTGTGGAGCATGCCGCCTGTAACGTCTATACCGTCAGAGTCTGACAGATGACCTCGAATCTCCTGGAAGCTCTCCTGGGTTATCTCTGGTATGTGCCTGGCAGAGCTGTCCCTGCTGGGGTCTCCTGTAAAGACGCCATCGGTCTTGCCGCACATTATCACCCTCTTGGCGCCCAGGCTGCCTGAAAGGTGCCTGAACAGCTCCTCTGTGGAGAGTATGCAGCAGCCCCTCCTGACATCAATCCCCACATCGCCATAGACAACAGGGAGCATCCCGTACTCAAGGAGCTTCTCAAGGGGCTTGGTGAACCACTCCCTGATTCTTCCGTCCTCTGATATTGTGGCAGCAGAGGGCTGTATAGTCATGGCGTTCTCTCCTGCCTTTATGAGGGAATCCACAACTATCCTGTTGAGGCGGGCTGCAGCATCCTGGACCTCGGCAATCCCCCTGTAGCTCTCCTTGCCGGTAACACCCTTCTGGGTCTGGTAGTCGCTTGCAGGCTTGTGTGGATAGGAGCCTCCGCCATGGCCGACAACAAGCCTTATTCCGGTCTCCTGTCTGGCCTCGTGTATCTCGCCTGCCAGGCGGTTGATAACATCGCGCCTCTCTGTAAAGGGCCTTGATTTGTCAGTAATCAGTGAGCCCCCAAGCTTTAGCAACACGGGTTCCGGCATCATTCCCACCTCTGGTAGATGTTGTTTTCCAGGCCCAGGCAGTCAAGGACCCTTCCCACTACATGATTGACAAGGTCGTTTATATCCTTTGGCTTGGAGTAGAAGGATAAGACAGGAGGGAGGATTATCCCGCCTGCACGGGAGACCCTGGCCATGTTCTCGGTGTGTATGGAGCTCAGGGGCATCTCCCTGGTGACAAGGACAAGCCTCCTCCTCTCCTTGAGGCAGACATCAGCTGCCCTGAGTATGAGGTTGTCAGAGAAACCAGAGGCCACGCCTGCAAGGGTCTTCATGCTGCAGGGGATGATTACCATGCCGTCTGTTCTGAATGAACCCGAGGCCACAGGAGCAAAGAAGTCTGAATTCCCGTGGGTCTTCTTTGCCAGTTTCTTAAGGTCTGACATAGACTTGCCTGTCTCGTGCCCCATTATCTTCATGGCCGGCTCTGAAACAATAAGGTGGGTCTCCACACCCAGTTTCTTTAGCTCCTCGAGGAGTCGTATCCCGAGTATCGAGCCAGAGGCTCCGGACACGGCAACGATAATCCGCTTAGTCATGAACTTCCACCTCACCCTTCTCAGCGTCAATGGTCAGGACGTTTCCTGTCTTTATGGCAGATATGTCTATCCCGTCAATGCAGGGTATGCCGGCGAGGATGGCCCCTGTGGCCACGATTGTCTCAGTCTCCTGGTTCACTATGGCCCTGGGGGCGACGCCGTTCCTCTTGAGGCCGTATATCACATAGGAGCCGACTGTGGATCCCTTTCCCCTGGGAAAGACCAGAATCCTGTCCTTCACGGATTGGCCCTCGAGCTCGTGGTCCTTCTCTATGAATATGCCTGTCTTGGCATCGATTCCGCCGTAGAAGCCTATGGGCTGGGAGGAGACCAGGGCCTCCCCTTCAACCCTTCCGGGGGATATGCAGCGTCCCTTGAGCTTCATGAGACCGCCTCCGCTATCAAATCATCGATGTTTTTGAAGACCACGGCCTGCTTGCAGAATCCCGGCAGGTAGTTGGCTGCCTTGCCAGAGTCCACTGCAGTAGTCTTGTTGCCCATATCCTCTATGGGAGAGACCACCATGCAGGTGTCCGCGACAACATTCCCCCCAGCATCCTCAATTATTCTGGTGTAGCCCTTTTCATCGGCCTGTTCCTTGACCTGCCTGGCGCAGCACACCCAGAGCCTTTTCCTTACCCTCCTGCCAGAGAGCCTGTCTGCCAACTCCCCTATCTGTTCCAGGGAGGCGTGGGGGCAGCCGAATATTGTTATGTCAGGGCTGTCGCCCGTGTTCAGGGCCTCATAGGTCTCCTTCATCTCCCTCTCGCCGAACTCGATTGTTTCCAGGCCCGAGATGTCCTGCTCTGCCTCAGGGGTTATGCCCTGGACATGGTAGAGGGCGACAGAGCCGGAGGCTGCCATGGCAGCCCCAAGGCCCTTGAGGATGTCCTGACTGGCAGACTGGATTCCGGTAAAGTATGGTATGCCGCTGGTCACCTGCTTGCCGACCCAGTAGCCCATTGCCCCGAAATCAGAGTATGTTTTGGGTCTGGCAGATACCCTGACAACGACAGTGGACCTTCTCTTCTCGTCCAAGTGAAGGCCGTGATTGGGGGTAATCCCACAGAGGGCTGCAGCAAGGGAGGAGGGCCCGCCCTCCCTGTTGGTCCTGGCACCGAGAATGGAATTGGCAAAGCTCACCGCAGAGGACTCTGACCAGGCAAGATGGTCTCCTCTGGAGGGCAGGTTGCCGCAGTAATAGGGTGTGCACGTGACAGTCGGTTTTATGCCCATATCAGAATAGGCCTTTATTATCTGGTTCTGTTTTTCAGCAAAATCCGCGGGGAATCCCAGCTGCTTCCAGGCCTTGAGGTCCATTCCAGCAGGATTCAGGGTGGTGAGAACCCTGGCCCGAGCCCCCTTGGAGGCAAAGTCCTGGAGGAATTCCAGGCCCGGGTCCCCTATTGATTTGTAGGATACGCCAGCAACCTGGGCGGATTTAATGGGAATCATGTTCTCGGCACCGTAAATCTCGCCGAGCCTTACAATCAGGCGCATGCAGCGCTCCACCACATCACCCTGCTCGCCATTGAGCATGGCCTCTTCCTGCTTGTTTAGAAACATGTCAGTCACCCAGGTAGTCCTCAACCCGGACATCCATGGAAGGCCTGGGTTTGGTGAAAAGATTTCTGTCCCTGCCCCACGGTATGGTTGCATCCAGGCCCACCTTTGCGGTCTCCCTGGTCTCCAGGTTTGAACTAGGGTCAAGTGATGAGCCCTTTTCCTTAGGCCTGATTACAGCGTCCCTGTCGGCCTGGAACCTTGTTGCAATGGCCCATTCAATCTCAGCTGGATTGCCTATGTCTATATCATCATCAACAACAATCACGTGCTTCATGGACCTGTGCCCCCTGAAGGCAGCATCAATGACCTTCCTGCCGTCGTCCTCGGACTTCTTTTTTATACTGACAATGCCGTGGAGCCAGGAGCATCCGCCCGGGGTTATCAGGACATCCCTGCACTCACACACCTTGCTCACCTCTGAAAAGATAGTTGGCTCCCTGGGCATGCCCATAAGGGTTTTATGCTCGAGGCCTCCTGGAAGCAGGGCATGGAAGACGGGGTTCTTCTTTGCATATATCTTCTTGACTCTGAAAACAGGCTGCTCCCTGACAATGTCAAGGGTCTCTGTCAGGTCAAGGAAGGGGCCCTCCCTGGCCTTCTCGCCAGTGGTCTCTGCTATCATGACAATCTCGGCCTCTGGGACGGTGTGGCCGTCCACGTCAACCACTCTTGTCTTTTTCAGGGAGTTTGCTATGGAGAGTTCGTTCACTCCCATGTCAGGGGACATGGCAGAGGCAACAAGGACCTGTATGGGGTTGCCTATGCAGATTGCGAACTCCTTGAGGCCCCTCTCCAGGTATTCATTGAAGTTCCTGGGGATTATCCTTGCAACGAACCTGTCCCTGCCAAGGAGCATCATTCTGTGGTATGAAGCATTGATGCCAAAATCCTTGTCCCTTGCAAAGAATATGGCAGAGGCTATATAGGGGCCGCCGTCCTCCCTCAGGTAGGTAAGAACGGGGATTTTCTCGAGGTCGCAGGAGAGCTCCTGGTATTCATGCTTAAGGACATCTGGTTCATCGGGCTCTTTCAGGGCCCTGGTGAGCTTCTGAATCAGCTTGCCCTTCTCGGTGTCCAGGCCGAGGGCGACCATGTCCCTGGTGGAGCAGATATTGGCAACCACGGGCATGTCAAAGTCCTTGACGTTCTCAAAGAGCAGGGCCCTGTCCTCTAGCCTCCTCATTATCGATGCTATTTCATATCTTGGAGAGACAGGCTTCTCTATTCTGGCAAGCATGCCTTTCTTCTCAAGTTTTTCCAGGTATTCGCGAAGCATATTAACACATTTTGGCTTTATGATTTAAACATTGGGGTTGGTTATCGACACAAGGCGAACTATTCCAGCCTGACACCCTCTGCACCCATCTCGGTCTCCCAAGGGGTGCAACCCGCGTCCCTTATAACCTTCTTGAGGGCCTCCTTGTCCTCGTGGCAGGACAGCATGATTCCCCCGCCGCAAGCCCCGCAGAGCTTGGCAGCGCCGCCGATTCCCTGGATTTTTGAAATCAGGTTGTCGGCCTCGGGTATCGAGAGCCCGAGCTCGGAGAGATTCTTCCAGGCCAGGTTTATGAGCTCCTTAACCCTTGGAAAATCCCTGTTCCTGAGGGCTGTGCGCATATCCCTGGATGCCTGGCCGATTGTCTTTATCCTCGGCTCACGGAATGAGGGGTCGAGGTCTCTGACATGGGAGACTAGCTCGCCGGTGGTCTTTACAGGCTTCTTGACATAGGTGAGCACAAAGTTCTCGAGTTTGTACGGAATCTCCTCCTTCAGGGACTCCAGGGTGGGCCTTCCATTCTTGTCTTTCTGGAACCAGATGAGGCCCCCGTAGCAGGAGATGGTGTTGTCTCCACCTGAAGGGGTTCCGTGGGCGAGCTTCTCGATGTCAAGTGCAACCTTGTTCACCTCCTCAAGGGTGAGTTCCTTTCCATAGAGCTCGGATATGGCCCTGGTAAGGGCCACGGCAAGCGCAGAGCTCGATCCCAGGCCTGAGCCGAGGGGGATGTCCCCATAGATGTTAACATTGACTCCGGAGGGAATGCCAAGTCTGTGAAGAATCATGCCAATGGCCACCTTCTTGAAGTTCTGGCTGTCCTTGACAAAGCTGAAGAGCTTTGAGAAATCCTTCTGCTCGAAGCCGTGCATCCACATGGTCTGGGCCTGCATGGCAGAGTCGATGCAGTCCTCAATAGGCCACTCCTCTTCCATGGACTGGCTCCTGTCCTTCATCCTGACCTTGTCATGTTTCTCGGCCTCGACCCATATCCGCTTGCCAATGGCTGCCATGATGGCCGGTTCGCCATAGACCACGGCATGGTCGCCTATAAGGTGGATCTTTCCGGGTGCTGATGCCTTAATCATGGAATCTTATTATTGCTGAAGCTTAATAAACAAGATAAGAAAATGTGAAGGCCCTGCGGGCCTACTTCACGAAGTCAATTCCCAGGACCTGCTCGATTTCCTTCTGCTTCTCCTCGGTGAAGGTCTTCTCAGGGCCGTATATCTGGGAGGACTTCACGCCCGTGACAATGAGCATGGCCCTTATGGTGTCGCCGAGTTCCTTGATTATCTGGGCCCCCCAGATTATCTTGGCATCAGGGTTTATCTTCTGGGAGACTCCCTCGACAATCTCCTGGCACTCCCTTATTGTGACGTCTGCCCCGCCGAAGACGTTGACAAGGGCGCCCGAGGCCCCCTCGATGTCTACATCAAGGAGCGGGTTGTTCAGGGCCTTCTCCACTGCCTCCATGGCACGGTTCTCGGTGTCTGACTCTCCCATGCCTATCATGGCCAGGCCGCCAGAGCCCATGACTGCCCGGATGTCGGCAAAGTCGAGATTGACAAGGCCGGGCTTTGTGATAAGCTCTGCAATGCCCTTTACAGCATTGACCAGTATCTCATCAGCCACCTTGAAGGCCGTGGTTATGGAAACGTCAGGGACTATCTCCAGAAGCTTGTCGTTGGGTATGACAATCAGGGTGTCAACCATGGATTCCAGGTCCTCAAGCCCTTGCTGGGCATTCTTCTTTCTGTTCTTGCCCTCCATCTCAAAGGGAAGGGTCACGATGCCAACTGTCAGCGCTCCAACCTTCTTGGCTATGTCAGCGATTATGGGAGAGGAGCCTGTTCCTGTTCCGCCGCCGAGTCCGCAGTTCACAAAGACCATGTCTGCTCCTTCAAGGGCCTTCTTGATTTCCTCCTTGGATTCCTTGGCAGCCTCTACTCCGATCTTGGGGTCCGCGCCTGCGCCGAGTCCACCTGTAAGGTCGCGTCCGATAAGGACTTTATGGTCTGCATCAGTATAGAGGAGATCCTGGGCATCGGTGTTTACAGCAATGGTCTCGGCACCGACTATGCCCACCTGCATCAGGCGGGATACGGTGTTGCCACCCGCTCCTCCCACTCCTACAACCTTTATCTCGGCCTTTCTTGATTCGAGAATCTTTCTGAGTTCTTCATCGGTTTCTGTGTCTCTCTCAACAACCCTTTCTTCCTCCTGCAAAGCAGATTCCATAACGGACTCGGTCATTTGAACCCTCCCCTCAATCTTATTAAATCAGATGTAATCGCAAACACGTGAACTGTGAGCGCGAATATAAATCAGATTAAGAAAGTAAGTTTTTTAAACCTATGCAGACAAAAATGAGGACATAACACTGTTATACTGGTTTAGGTTGCCTTGCCCATCTAACTCCTAACTGCATCCTGTTCCTTGCTTCCATAAGCCTATGGCCTTTATCATTTCGATTGTTTATATGCAGTAATTAATATTAGAATTCACTTTGTCATTATTTGGGTCTTTTCCCTTTATCGGAATCTTTTTCGGTTTTTTGTTCCTGAGGCCTGCCCACCTTAGGACTAACATAATTAATCTTCTTGACTTCCTTTATCCACCTTGTTATCTCCCTGTTCAGCAGCTGCTTGACCTGGTCAGGGAGCTTGCTCTCGGTCTGGATGGTGAGGCTGCTGCTCTTTAGCACAGCCCCGGCCTTGAGGCCGTAGTGGTCAAGCATGGCCTGGGCCTTCTCCTGGGGGTTGGTCAGCTTCATTACTATCCTTACCTTGTAGTGGAGGTCCTTGCCTGCCAGGGGACTGTTGAAGTCAGCTCTGACCCTGCCGCCAGAGACAGACTGTATCCTTGCGTGGCGGCCGTCTATGTTGACAAAGATTCCGGGAACTGGGTTTATCTTCTGGCTCACAAACCGATGGTAGGATATGATTTTGATGAGCCTGGGGTCACGCCTTCCGAAGCCCTCCTCCTGGCTGACATCGAACTCCCTCTTCTCGCCGGTTTTCATCTGGAGGAGATGCTTCTCCACTCCCGGTACTGTCATGCCTGAGCCCATTATAACAAGGACAGGGCCGTACCTCTGCCTGGGGTCATAGGTGCCCTCCTTCCTGGCCAGGGCCTCATCTGTAAGGTCAAAAACCTCACCTGTCGAGGCGATGCGGCCCACATAATCTATCTTGAGGAAGTCTCCCTTGTGCATGAAATCACTTTGTTGGGGGTTATTTAAATTGTTGGCGGTTTGGCCGGGTATCAGATGATATTTACGCTCGGGCATTCTGTGTATATCTCCAGGGTCTGGTAGTACTTCTGGAACTTACCCGAAAGGAAGACCTGGTCGCCCTCCCTGACGTCCGCAGTCCCGCTGTATTTGGAGCAGAAGACCTTGACCTCGCTCTGGCCGTCGGAGACATAGAACTGCTGGTATTCATAGCCCTTGTCAGAGGTGAAGTCATCGGCCACCCTGGAGACCGTCCCTGACAGGGAGATGTGCTTGTCAAGGGGCATCTCATCAAGGAGATCGGTAACACTCTGGTATTCAAGCGTGGGGTAGAAGCTCTCGAAGGGGTCTGAGAGGCTGTAGCTCGAGAGCTCGCCTGACACTGCAGCTATGGCCAGGGCTACGGCTATGAAGCCGGCCATCATTAGGAATCTGAGCATGTTCTCATCCATACACATCACCATCCGTTCCCTTCGGGAACGGCAAGCACTACATCACCATACTGCCTTTCAGGCAGGCAATCACCCTCTGGCCTCCCTCGGGGCCTCGAGATTGACTCTGAAGGCCCTGTGGACCCAGTCCTGGAAGCCGTCAGAGCGGTAGAGCAGAATGGCTGCCAGGGAAAAGGCAATTATCCCCAGGTTGGCGAATATGTTGTTGTAGGCTGCAAGGTTCAGGGTGTAGTACACGGGCAGGGGGTAGAGCAGGGGTATCCCCGATGGGGTTATGATGTCCAGGAGCAGGTGGGAGAGAAAGCCCGCGCCAAAGGCAAAGGTCGTTGAGCTGTCCACAACAAGGTAGAGGAAGACCACGCACACGGCCAGGAAGAATGGTGTGTGGACAATGCCGCGGTGCACAAAGGGAAAGCCGTACTGGAGGAGCAGGTCCAGGTCAGGGATGACCCCGCCTATGGCCATGGGAATCCTGGGAAGCCTCAGAATGTAGGCGAGGGCAAGGGCAAAGAAGAGATGGGTGGGACCGAGCATGGGAATCATCTATTAATTGGGGGTTTCCTTTTTATGTGTAGGCCGGGTGGGGCGGCAGGACATAACAGTGTTATATTTATAAACCTTTCCTGCAACTCTATTCAGGTGTTTGGTAATTACCAGTATGAACAGTTAAGGTGAAGTAATGAAGCCCGTATGCGAGGTTATGGTGATGGAAATCCTTCCCGGCATCCGGGCCATGGTTGCCAGGAAGCTTATTGAGAAGCATGATTTCTCCCAGAAGGCCGCTGCCGAGAGGCTCGGGACCACCCAGCCCGCGATATCCCAGTACAAAAGGAAACTCAGGGGCTTGGGGGTGGACTCCCTCCAGGGAAGCCCCAGACTTATCGAGATGATTGATTCCATAGCATCAGGGGCGGCCTCGGGCAGGCTTTCCCAGGAGGAAATCGGCGGGGAGTTCTGCTCTGTCTGCAGGTTCATGCGCTCCTCGGGCCTGGCCTGCGAGTTCCACAGGAGGATGTACCCCTCCCTGGAGAACTGCACAATATGCATGGACAGGGAAAAGAAGTAACCCCGCTTATTAGAGAACCAAAACCAGCTATGAAAACTCGAGATATAGCCTGCCCCTTTCAAACCTCTTTGAGGTGACCGAGAACCTCTCGGGCTTGGTGATTATCTTGAAGTAGGCCCTGTCCCCTGCGCGGGCCCTGACCTCCACCGAGGACTCGAGTTCATTGATTTCTATATTGCCCTCGGACTTCACATCAGGGAGTTCCATCTCCACCATTACCCTGGTACCCACGCTTCTTACCTGAGTCCTGGGCTCCTCTGTGAACTTGGCGGGCTCCTGGTGCGGCTTCTCCTCCAGGGCTTTAGGTTTCTCATAGGGTCTTTCTTTCTGGACAGTTCCCATGGGGGTGGTTTTTATGCCCAGCTCCTTCATCTCCTCTGCAACCTCCCTCCTGACCTCGTTGCGGTCAACGTTGCCAAAGGTCTTGACATCCACCCTGGGTTGCTCCCTGTTCCTCCTTGTTATCTTTATTGTGAAACCGGATCTTCTGGGCCTCCTTGTGCCCTCTGGGGTATGGGGTGCCCTGAAGAATGGGGAGAGGTCAAGGACCTCGAACTCTTTGTCAAAGAGTTTGTCCATCTCCTTGAACTCCCTCCTGAACCTAGAGAATATATCGTCAAAGATGGACCTTCCCTTCTGCTCCAGGCTCGAGCCGCAGTTCGGACAGAAGTGCCAGCCCCTGTCAATCTTTTTGCCGCATCTCCTGCAAATCATGGCAACCCCTTATTGGTATATATATTTTAACAGGGAATGGTTTAAAGGTTTGGACACACACCTATAAATAATTTTTGGGTTGGGAGAAGGGTATGGTTTCGACAGCCAGGATGTGCCTTGTGTGCAAGGGTAGCAGGGCCCTGTGCGGCCAGGTGTACTGCCCCCTCATGGCCAGAATAAGTGTGGAGCCCAAGGTTAAGAATCTCCCCATGGACTTCTTCGGACCATCAACCTCTGTTTTCGTGGGCAGGATGGGATACCCAAGGATAAATGCAGGCCCACTTGCTGCAGTGGAATACAGGGAGAACATCGACAATCCCTCTGCCTGGTTCGGAATGCCCTACACAGAGCTGATAACCATGCGCTCCATGATGCTCAGGGCCAAGGTCTCCCAGGACATCAGGTCCAGGAGCAGGTATGTCCTGGAGAATCAGGAGCTCGCTTTATCAGACAGGCCAACCGACATCGAACTCACCTTCAAGAGCAGGCCTGTATACAGGGTCAGCTTCTCTGACATTGTTCAGCCCATGGGCCCCAGTGCTGCCCTCCAGAGCATGAGGCTTGCCGAGAACCCGCACATACCAAAAAGGATTGACTACATAGTGAGCGACGACCTCAAGGCCGGCCAGGCTGGAATTCTGCTCTATAAGGACGGCCAGGATGTCTACAGAATATCCAGCATGCTGTCCTCTGGGGTTCTTGGCAGGAAGGAATCCAGGAGGCTCGTTCCCACCAGATGGAGCATAGTGGCTGTCCAGAATATGGTAGCTGAAGACATGATAATGAAGCTCAAGGACTATCCGCAGATTAATGAATACAGGGTATACTCGAGCGAGTTCCTGGACAACCACTTCGAGGTCCTGCTCATGCCAGGCAGCTGGGAGTTTGAGAACTTCGAGGCCTGGGCCCCTGGCTCCATGTGGACCTCAAGTCTCAAGAAGCCCGAGATACTGGAGGAATACGAGCCCTACGAGGGCAGGAGGGGGTATGCAGAGCTCCAGGGAGGCGGTTACTATGCAAGCAGGCTGGGGGTGGCCGAGGGCCTCGCCAGGATGGAGAGGCAGGCCAGGGTGGTGGTCTTCAGGGAGGTCTATGAGGGGTATACAGTCCCCTTGGGGAACTGGCAGATTCTTGAGAACGTCCGCAACGCCTTCAGGCAGCCCTTCATGAAGTTTGACACAAAAAAGGAGGTCCTTGAGCACATAGACTCAAGGCTCAGGCTCCCTGTCAAGGACTACATTGCAAGCAGCAGGATGCTCAGGCAGAAGAGGCTGGCTGACTTCGTAGTGTAGATATTGCAAAGACAGGGACCTCAGCGTCTAAAATATGTAGGGATACAACAGGGATGTTAGCCAGAAAAGGCCCAGCATTGCCAGAGAGACGACGACTGCTGTGATTAACCATCTCTTGATACCCCGCTTCCAGC
>DAOVGQ010000058.1 GCA_030672315.1 Candidatus Aenigmatarchaeota archaeon
TTCCAGACTCTAGTCAGACGATTTCCTGTACCGAGGACTCATCCACACACAGGATATACTGCTTCGGCGGCAAGACAGGATATACTGGCTCACAGGACATAAATGAAGTAATAGAATACAACACTGCCACAGACACGATAACAGTAAAATCAGCTGTATTCCCTTCAAGGATAAATAGACTTTCCTGTGCAGAAAATTCTGACACACACAGGATATACTGCTTCGGCGGATATATCTACTGGTCTTTTAAATGCGATGTACCTTCTTCATACATTGACCAAATAGTAGAATATAACCCTGCCACAGACTCGCTAACCGTTATGGGAGCTACCTTTCCTCTAGGAAGACATTCGCTTTCCTGTACCGAGGACTCATACACACACAGGATATACTGCTTCGGCGGAGGCAGAAATGTTGTTTATTTTGATGAGATAACCGAGTATGTGCCCGGATTAGGAGGTTCGCCTATCTGTCCTGACAGAGATGGCGATTGCTATTTTGATGAAAGCTGTGGCGGCACCGACTGCGATGACGATCCAGGAGCCTGTGGAGATAAGTGTTACCCGGACAAGCTTGAGGAGTGCGACGGCTATGACAATGATTGCGATAATCAAATCGACGAAGACGATGTGTGTAATACAATAACAGTCAAATCAGCGACCCTTCCATCAGGAAGATACGACCTTTCTTGTGCAGAAAACTCAGTCACGAACAGAATCTACTGCTTCGGTGGAAGGGAGGATGGTACAACACTCAACCAAATACTTGAATACAACCCTGCTACAGATACACTAACAACCAAATCAGCAACCCTCCCAACAGCGAGACAAGCACTTTCCTGCGCTGAAGATTCTTCCACGCATAAGATATATTGCTTTGGAGGATGGCTTACTGATCAAATACTCGAATACAACCCTGCTACAGATACACTAACAACCAAATCAGCAACCCTCCCAACAGCGAGAGATCGCCTTTCCTGTGCCGAAGACTCATCCACCCACAAGATATACTGCTTTGGGGGACATGCATCCCAATCAGTAGTCTATGACGAAATACTCGAATATAACCCAGCTACAGATACGCTGACAACCAAATCTGCTATCCTGCCATCGGAAAGGTATGGTCTTTCCTGTGCCGAGGACTCATCCACCCACAAGATATACTGCTTCGGGGGATATCTGTGGAGCGGGATAGGAGGCCCACCATACTACAACGAAATACTTGAATATGACCCAGCCACAGATACGCTGACAACCAAATCAGCAAGGATACCATACCCAAGGGAGGCGATGGGTTGCGCCGAGGACTCATCCACCCACAAGATATACTGCTTCGGCGGCTATAACCATATGGTTAGTGGAAGTGAACTTGATTATTTTAATGACATATCAGAATATGATCCAATTTTTGATAGTATATCAGTAAAGTCACCACCATACTTACCAGGCGGAAGAGCCTTTTTCTCTTGTGCAGAAAACTCAGCCACAAACAACATATACTGCTTTGGTGGATACGGGTACAAAACCTATTATGATGAAATACTAGAATATGGGGCATAGAACTTAGAACAACCTGCAAAACATAGCCCTTTCAGACCCGAATGTTACCAGCTATCCGAAGAATTATCGCCGCAGGATTTTAACAAAAGTCTTTTTATAAAGATGCAAAGACAAATTATTATCATGGCAGACAAAAAGGCGGCCATACAGATGAGCCTTGGCTTCATAGTGGCAGTTGTCTTTGCCGTTGTATTTCTGAGCCTTGCCATAGTCTGGGTCAACCAGTTCATGTCACAGATAACACCTTTAACAGACGATCTCATCAAGGACGCAAGAGTTAAGATAAGGGATACATTCTCAAAGACAGATACCCGCTTCTCTGTTTATCCCCAGGAATGGGACCTTGCCAGAGGAAGAACGCTCAACATGCTTGCGGGCGTGATAAACAGGGAATCGGATTCCCAAACACACAGCTTCGTGATCAATGTTATACCTACCAAGCCTGAGACAGCCACCTGGATAGATGATTCAGAGTTTAGATTAGTGCAGCCCGTACCTTTCAGCGATGTCGGGGAGTTCCCAATAACAATCACACCTGATAGATCGGCTCCTGCAGGAACCTATACATTCTACGTCATTGCATGCATGGACAAGTCGTTCGAGCAGTGCACCACCATGGATGACCAGAATTATCAAAGCCCAAAGTACTTCAGGATAACTCTGGAATAGCCCATTCTTTAACGGGAAGCTCAACTGCACTTCAGCTGTAAGGAATTTTTAAGGGTGCTCTGGCAAGTAATAACATGGCCATCCCCAAGACCCCTTTTATTGTAATCATTATAGTATTTTCACTGGTAGTGGGGTTTGCCCTGCTCATGTCCGCAATCCAGATAAGTCCCGGTCACACTGTCTCTGACGAGGGACGGCAACTGCTTGAGAAAAGGCTTGCCTCAGGAGAGAGGGTCTACCTGGTCTTTCCGCCAAAGACAATCTATACTGCAGGGGACGCCTTCTCAGCCATCCTAGGTATAATCAACATGTGGGATTCTGACAGGGACTTCTACATTGAAATAATCCAGGAATCAGGCCCCGAGGGCGGGCCTGCTGTAAGCTATGCCAGGGAGGCCGGCTCCCTTGCACCCCGGGAGAGCAGAATCCTGGACATCAATATTGCCAGCAGCAGACATACCCTGAGCGGAATCTACAGCTATGCAGTCCTGGTCTGCAACAGCCAGCCGTGCAGTTCAGAATCCCCGGAGCTATATTCCTCAGTTCACATGAGCTTCAGAATCAAGTAGGTGAATCATGCAGGTAGGAGCGGTTTTCGGCCTTATATTCGCCCTGATAGTCATGGCCTTCGTTCTCTACTTTGGCTCAGCCCAGATAGTCAACATCATGTGCCTGGGCAACGTGGGCCAGACCAACAAGGTCGTGAAGGACCTCGAGAACCTGGTTGACGACATCCAGGCCTCTGGGGAGGGCTCAAGCGACACCTTCAGGATGGGCATACCCAGCAACGCCAGGGCCTGCTTTGTAGACCCCAATGACCCCAGTCCCAGCTTAACAGGGAACTGGTGGCCTGACCCTGACCTGTTCATCGAGGAAGAGATAAAGGCCAACGGCTACAATGTCTGGATTGAGTACAACTGCGGGAGTTCTGACAATGGCTACAATATGGATTACGTGGTCACTGACAGCAACTTCTGCGCAGGTTCAGGGGATACCCTGCTCCTCACCAACATCGGCGTTGATGTGCGGGTTGAAAAGTTCACGGGATAACAAGGTTGGAGTATGATAACGATATACCGCCTCTTCCAGATAATAATGGGCATCATACTCTCAGCCTTCATACTCTACCTCCTTATTGACTATGCCGGAAAATACGCCGGGGTCGGAGAGGAGGCAGAACGGCTTAAGGTCCTTAGTGTATTCCTCCAGGATGCTGACAATGTCTATTTTTCAGGCAATCCCATCAACTTTGACGAGTTCTCCAGGGATGACTACACCTCATGTCACCCCAGGCCCACCAGACCGCCCAGGCTCTGGTGCTTCATAGAAGAGCAGGACTACGAGACCAGGCAGCTCCTCATCCCTGTCTTTACAAGGCTCGGGGACGATGTCCTTATAACCAGGGGCAGGCTCGATTACGGCTGGACAAGGCAAGACTATATCGAGGCCCTCACAGGCATGACTATAGTCTTCAACCCCATGGTGGATACTACTGATGATGACAGCTGGAATCTCATAAGGGACATTGCCGCGGCCGTCCCTGACACCTCTGGCTACCAACCCAAGGTCTTCTTTGACTTCTGCGACGGCAGCTCCCTCATGGGAGTTCTCTATGAAAGGCAGGGATTTTTAGGCATAAGCAGCCGAGATACCCTTGACAGATGCACAGCCGACCTCTCCTCTAACCAGGTCCTTGTAACGTTCTCCCCATCCTGCTCCCCAGGCTTTGCAGATTCTGGCATATGCATATCCCCGCCCCAGGACGGCGTTGGTTATGTCTACATATCAGGCTCCCCCGGGACCTATATCTACAAGGATTCTGCGGACCTTGCAGCCCTGATAACAGGCAGTGACAGAGAAGATATATTCGGAACCCCTCTGGGAGAGGAGACCTGGGAGTTCAAGAACCAGTTTTTCCTTGACAGCCTCCGCACAGCAGCCAAGTTCATGGAGAGGCGCTGCGGCATCCTCTCCATGTCAGAATCCCGTCAGGAATGCCGTTCCAAATACCTGGAACTCCAGAACTCCATGGCGAACATCATAACCCTGGCAGAGGGCGACCCCTACGATATCGGTGAAATGACCTCCCTCAGGGCAGAGCTCGACCAGGCCAGCATCCTCTGGGACGAGCTTATAGATATGGGATGTGAAAGCCATGCCTAGTGATAAAGCTCAACCCCCCTTACATACCCTAAAGGGCATAAAGGGGCAGGCACCCCTCAACATACCCCACAGGGCACAAGCGAAAATGAGGGCACACCCTTCAAAACAAACAAGCGGGCACCCTAAAGGCCAAGCAAGCATCATGGAATATCTGCTCCTGAGCTTCTTCATACTCATGGTGATAATCGCCCTGATATTATTCCTGACCTTCTGGCAGACCTCCAGTTTGAACCTGGAGAAACAGAATCTCAAAATCCAGAGGCTTGATACCCTCCTTAACAGATTCATCAACTCCCCTCTCTTTGTCAAGGAGAACTCTGTCTTTGACGACTCCAAGCTCATGGCAATCCAGTCCCTTGAAAGCCAGGGAGCATGCCATGACCTTGAAGGCCTGTTCGGCAGCGACTGGTCCATCGAGGTAGAGGTTCTTACCCCCAGGCCAGGCTGCGCCGGCCCATGCACAGTCTCCAGCTACCCTTGCTGCGGCTCCTGGGAGATATGCACCCGGGGAGAAAAGAATGTAACCAGGGTTCTCCCTGTCAATGTCTACAGGAAGGCTGAGGACAGGAACGACCTCGGTCTCCTGACAGTGGGTGTATATGATATTGATTAATAAGGTGCGTTCATGAAGCAATCCCGTTCAAAGGCCCAGATACACCTCAACATACCCCATAGGGCACAAGCAAAAATGAGGGCATACCCTTCAAAACAAACAAGAGGGCATCCTAAAGGACAAACCAGCATGATTCTGATAGTCCTGCTCCTCATCATATTCGCAGTCCTGGCGGTATTCCTGATGTCCATGGCCAAGACAGTCTCCCAAGAGGAATACATGAATCTCTATGTGAACAACCTCCTGCTCTCTGTAATGAAGACCGACACTGGCTACAGCGACTCCAACTGCAAGCTCATCTCTGACACAGTGGCCTGCGCCTTCATACTCTCTGACTGGCCCTGTGGGGACTCTGGCATAACCTGTCTGGAATTCGCCAACAGGAGCCTGAGCGACTACATGGGCACCTTTGAACTCATATCCAGGAACTACCGGTACCTCTTTGTTGTAACCTCTGAATTCTGCTCACTGGAGGAAGAAGGGTGCAGGGTGCTCAGGTTCGGCGACCCTGAACTCGAGAGCTACAAAGGCGGCAGGGTTAAAGTAGCCAACTATGCGATTCAGAAATCCATGGCAGGCAGCCAGTACAACCTCAAGGTCACACTCAAACTGGCCAGAAGGCACTGACGCCCCATTTCAGGGGTTACCACACACCAAAAATCGTTTATGGAAAACAAACAGGTTCTTTTTATAAGTTCTTTTTATATAATTTACAGTAATAATTATACATGAGTTATAAGGGTCAGGTAGAGCTAATTGTTATAGTCGCTCTTATGGTTGTTATAGCCGTTGTCGTGATATCCCAAATGAACCTTTTTATCATGCCCGCTGAGACCCCCGATGTCAGGACAGTCCGGGAATCCATGGAGGGCCTAATCCGCACAGCTGTCCTGGATACAATCGAGACCATGAGCGAGCGCGGAGGCTATCTCTCCCCCTCTGACTACCAGCTCGGCTCTGTAATGCTCAATGACAAGGGGATCCCCTACTGGCAGCACGGCGGGCAGGTGACCTATCCTGACAAGGTCACGAACTTCCAGGCAGGTGTCCAGGCCTACCTCGAGGCCAACAAGGACAGCCTTGCCGAGGTCCTTACCAATGTAACCCTGGGTGCGCCTTCTGTCGGAACCCCTGTATTCACAGACGACAGAGTCACTGTATCAGTGACCATGCCCACAACATACAAGGACACGCCCCTGGCCCAGCCCTACACAGTCACAGTGGACACCCACTTCAGCGAGATATACGAGTTCTCCAAGGGCTTCGCGGTCTACGAGGTCAACAACAGGCCATTCGAATACTACACCCTTTCAACCATGCTTCTCTCCCCCTTAGATAATGGCCACCACAGCATACCAATGTACGAGGTGCTTATGGGCTGCGGGGACTACCTCTTTGCAAGCTCCTGGGACGTGATGCCTGAGGTTGAGAAGGCAATCAGAAAGACCCTTGCCCACACCTACATGCCCGGAAAGGTCCCCCTAAATACGCTCCACACATCTTCCTCACCCAAGTACAGCCTGGTCCCCATAGACGGAAGGGACTATGATGACCTCCAGGTGAGCTTCATGCTCCCTGACGACTTCGGGCTGGACTACTCCAACTTCAGGATGAGCCCTGATCCTGCCACAGGCATTGCAGAGCCCATACCCATGATGGGAGAATGCATGGGCACCGAGCCCGTGGCAGTGGACTACACCCTGGAATACCCCGCCATAGTGAATATACTCGACCCCGAGACCGGGAACATCTTCCAGTTTGCTGTCCAGGTCTACATAGTTAACAATGCCCCCAGGGACTGGACAGTATCAGTTACTCCAGAAGAGGACCTCCAGGCCGAGATATGCTCTGACATGTCCTGCATACTCGAGCTGGATGTTCAGGACAGCTCAGGCAGCCCCATCGGGATGGCCTCTGTTAGCTTCATGGGCTGCTCCCTGGGCAGGACAGACAGCACAGGCTACCTCGCAACCCTTGCCCCGTGCGGCTCTGGAACCCTCTATGTATACAGAAGGGGATACGGCGAATACCTCGACCCCAGGACCTCTTCCCAGCTCAGTGGCACTGTCACACTCTATAAACAATCTTCAATCAACCTCATGCTCCACGAGGTAATTGTCCAGGACTGGGGTGAAGGCAGGTACATGGTCTACTACGGGGACGAGTATATCAGCCCGATTGACGACAAGAGGGTCTACATAACCTTCAGGTCAGCCAGGGACTTCAAGGAGCACAGCTTCTACCCAAGTGGTTCGTCCCTGACTGTTTCCACCATACCCTCAGGAGGCTATTACGTGTCAGGAACCCTCTTTAGTTCTGACTTCCAGACGCTTCACGGTGCCTTTGGCTATCCCTACACAATAACAGAGGATACTGACACACTTCACATCTACATACCGACAACCCTGTCCCTGAGTTCCATAACAGATGAAGTCGAGCAGAGGCTGAAGATTGTGGAGCTCAGCCAGGTCCTGGAGGAGTGCGGTATCGGGCCTGTGACAGATACAGCCTATATACAGGAGGAGTCCTGCGCAGTGACCATCACATGAAATGGAAAAACCTGACCCTTGAGATTGCAGTGGTGCTGGCGTGCTACCTAGTCATAACCATACCAGTCACCTCGGCCACAAGCGTGAACATAATATTCAACGGCCAGATCAGGGAGAGCGTGGAGTACGACCCCTCCAACACAGTCAACCAGCACATAACCTATGTAAGGGACCCCCGTGACATAAACTGGGCCAACGTGAGGGTTGCCATAACCCTTAACAGCGCGAGCCTTGCCCACACCATAAAGAGGGTATACCTCTACAAGTGCGGAGCCCTCTCTCCAACAGGGTGCATGCAGAAGACCCCAGAGGTCTTTGACAACTATGTTGACACCGAGATTGCCTGGGGTGACATCGGCCAGAGCACAGGCACTGCCAAGTACCCTCAGGAGGGCAACATCCTCTTCCTGGTCAAGCTCGAGGACCCTGACGGCCTGACCTCCTGGGTCGGCCTCTGGAACACCATAAGGAGAACGAGCCACAGGGAGTTCCTTTTCTTCAGGCACGAGCTCTCTGATGTAGATATCTATGCAAGCTCCTCCAGGCTCGTGGGCCCCATAGCCTCCTACATCCAGAACTTCAATGTCATACCCTTCAGGTGGCTCACCAAGGCCGCCTTTGATGATGCTTTATCGATATCAGCAATAGGCGGAGACGACAGTGACCTTGATACCAGCCCACCCATTCTCCAGAGCGTGGAACCCGCCACCAATGAGATAACAGTGATTAACAAGGAGAACTACTTTGTCTTTCCCCAGACCCCGGGCGGGATAGCCTTTCCTATTACCCTTGAACAGAATCCAGATTTCCAGTGCGGCGACGGACAGTGCGAATCAAGCCTGGGCGAGGACCAGGAAACCTGCTGCTATGACTGCTCTTGCCCGAGTGGCTACTACTGCGATACTCCCCCAGGCTCCCCGGAGCTCGGGATGTGCAAGGATGAGAGCCTGATAGACTTTGTTGTGGTGGGCACGCCCTCTGCAGAGGTCTCTGACTGCTCCCACTCCTTTGAGGTGGGCATAACAGCCAGGATAAACAACGTCCCGGCCAGCATATCGGATGTTGTCAATGGTGTTGTCAAGGTTGTGGATACGCCCTATGCGGCCCAGTGCACACCCAGTGGCACAGGGCTCTATGACTGTAGGTTCAGCATAAGCCCCACCATACAGTGCGGCTCCGGGACAAGGCAGATTGGCCCGAACGAGTTCAAGCTGACAATCAACTACAACGACGGAATCAACAAGGTGACCAGGGACCTTACCGAGAGCTTCCCTAACATAAATATCAACTACGACTGCTCCTGTCCTGATGGACAGTACTGCGACACAGGACTGGAGAGTTGCCAGCGCGAGGATGGCATAACCCTGGGCATAATAGAACTCACATCCGCAGGGTATCTTGCCTCCTACACCCCAGGCGACACAATAAACCTTAAAGCCAAGATATACAACCCACCTACAGGAACAGTGCTGATGGACACCAGTGCAAACCTCACCCTTACCGGTGGCGATGTTTTCCCTGGCACGCCCGACTGCACTGGCCCAATCATTGAGAGCGATGGCTATGTCTATGATTGCAGGATACACTTCTCTATATCTCCATACCTGAAAGAAAGAAACTATATATTTCAACCCAACAACCTGATTTTCCGAATAACCTACAATGACGGCCCCAGTGCCAAGACCAGGACCCTCACCACTGAGTTCGGCCCCATCAGCATACCCTCCCAGGAGTGCGGGAACGATGTATGCGATGTGGACGAGAATTACGAGAACTGCTGCCAGGACTGTGGGTGCGAGGCAGCAGGAGACTACTGCGATGTTGTCAGGGGCTGCTCGGGCCTGGACGACATCACCCTTTCTGCAGTGGCCTATCCCAGGGACCTTGAGGACTGCACCATACCCCACGATGTGAACATCCAGGCCACCATTGAAAATGCACCCTATGGTGTGAGACTGGACTACTATACAGTCAATGTGAACGACCAGCCCGTGCCCTGGAGATTTGAATGCCCGGAGAGCACTGTGGGCGGTGTCTTCAACTGCATGCTTGAGATACCCCCCATAGAGGGGTGCGAGCTTCCCCACTACACTATGGGCCCCAACAAGCTGACATTCACGATATCCTTCCCCAACGGCAAGGACGAGCAGACCCCCATAACAAGGGAGCTTAGCGCCTCCTTTGACGAAATCTATATCACTCCAATCCCGCACATCGACGGGATATGCGAGGGGGGCCTTGGCGAGAACGGCCTCACAGCCTGCCTTGACTGCCCTTGTTCAGAGGATCCGGCCTTCGGGCCTGGCTACTACTGCGACTCCGGCCCCTCTACTCCCAAGGGCACCTGCCTGCCCAAGAGCGATGTCGCCCTGGTGGTGGAGAGCCCCACAGCCCCTGTCTGGTTCGAGAGCTGCGAGGAGCTCAACAAGGTCTACGTTCTCATGCATGTCAGGAACCAGCCCTCGGACATGAGGTCCGAGAACGTCTTTGCAACAGTGGGAGGAGAGGCCGCGCGCTACGTTCACTGTAGGGAGTCGACCGGGATATACCTTGACAGCAACATCACCTTCAACTGCACCATAGGCATACCGCCCATACTCACCTGCACCCAGGGCCAGACATACAACTACACAAACAACTCCATATCCCTTGTCATATCCTATGACAACGGCGAGAGGGGCAGGGTCCTCCAGAGCCTCACCTACGACCTCCCTGACGTCTACATTCACCAGAGCATAAGAAGCATCTGGGACATCATGGAGCACGCCAAGAACGATATGAGGCTTGTCCTGAACAGGATAATGGACCTCACAGAGCAGATGGCCGACAGAATCCATCAGTGCATCAAGATGCAGATCCTTGTGATGTTTTTCAACCTCGTCCTGACCATTGCTCTGGGTTATGCAGGCTACAAGTCAGATAATGGGGGGTGGAAGGGTTTTGGTGAGGGTGTCCAGGCAGCCGGGACGATAGGAACTGCGTTTTCTACCATGGTCAAGAGCATCTGCGACATGTACCAGAAGTACATTGATATACTGATAGACCTCCAGGAACTCCAGCTCAAGAAGATAACCATGGAGACCTGTCTTGCCATTGCCCAGCACGACCTGGATACCGGCCGCTGCAGGGGCAACGAGCAGGAATGCTTCAACAACATGATTAGCTGCCTGAGCACGCTCAGCGACATGAGGAGCATAAGGGACAGGGTAGGCAGCACGGCGGATTCCATGGGCGGCGACTTCATCAACTTCAACAGGGGAATCCAGGACATAGGCGAGGCCATTTCAGAGGGGCCCTGGAGCGAGGACGAGGTCAGCAGAAGACAATTATTTGCGATATCGATTGACGGGAAGGGCTTGAATGACAACGACCGTGTATGTAAAAACAAGGGATTCGAAATACGATATGGCCGACAAACATGTGTAAAAACAGGAGATAATAAAGGAGATGCCTACATATACGTACGCCTCTCAAAAAGTGACTGCAGCCGGGAGCAAGCGGTCCTTACTGTAAACAAAAAAACAGTCCTAGTGTTAAGGGTTGGGGATAATGGAGTAGATTCAAAAAGCAAAATAGAGAACTTCCTTAATAAGCTAGATAAAGTAGATGATTACAATGATATAGAACTCTATTGTACGAATGAGAACCCCTTCGATAGTCAAGACATAAGCAACGACATCTCAAAATACAAGCAAAGGGGAAGAGCTCTCCATATTGGAAAAGGAATACCTGATGATACAAATTGCCAATGTACTTTCAAAGGCACTCCAATCCGGTGGATAGAAGCAATCCCTTCTGGTGAGGGGGAAATCTCATCTTACACCAGCAAGTGCAGTTTTGAACCAGGCAAGGAATTCATCTTGTTTCGAGAAAGTGCACTAGGGACTTTCATTGATATAGGTTCTGGTAAAAATTTTGAACCATATAATAGATATGAAAATGGTGGATGCAGAGTAAAAGGCACTCACGATTTGGGAAAAGACGTGATTATAGAGACATTCCAAGGTTATGAACCCTACACCTTATCTGGCAAGGAATACTGGAAAGTAGAGGTGAAAACTCAAGATAGCTTAAGGAACTGTGCTAGTAACAGACAAGGCTGGCTAAAGGTATACGACGGTGGATGCCTTGCAG
Source organism: Candidatus Aenigmatarchaeota archaeon (assembly GCA_030672315.1). The sequence continues at coordinate 11,688 of DAOVGQ010000058.1, forward strand.
GAACGAGGGCAGGAGAATCATTCGGCAAAGCCAGAACCGAACTCTCTGGAATTGAAAAATCTACAGAAACTAAGGTCATTGCAATTACTGATAATGATATACCCGTTTTTCAAGATACATCAAGTTATGACCCTTATAATGAGGTATGTTCATTGCCGGAAGGAACAATTATAAAAATTCATAACCATCGTTGCGACGGAGATAACCTATGGCTTAATTTTCAAGTTGAATATATAGGCGATGTTGGTTCAGTAAATAAAGCTTGTGAAGAAGGTATAATGTATTGGCTGCCTTATGGTGGTGTGGTTGGATGTAGCAGCCGTTCCCTTGATGAAATACTAGAAAATAATGAATATTTAACCGTTTCTGGCCAAGAATCGTCTGAAATCCAGAGCCTGGGCGAAAGGATATCATTCCAAGGTGATAGTCCCAATTTTGTATATAGCCTGATATGCAAGTTTGCCTTTAAACTAATAAGTGAAAGGGGGGATGATTACGACTATTTCAGTTCATATGATATAAATAATTGGAATTGTGAAAGCGCGAGAGGATGCAAGCCGGCGCCCTGGTGCGGAGACGGATTCTTTATATGTCCAAAAAATCCGATTGCCGGGTACATATCAGAAGTAAGGGATTACGGACAAGATAAAATGGGAACACTTATCGATGCATGCAAATCAGTAAATCCCTATTATGTAATATTGTGCGAAGATACATCGGTTGCCTGCACAGATGACTACACTTGTAATGCCGTGTTCGAGGGCAGCGACAATACATGCTATGGCGAGTATTGCGACTATCAAAAGGCTGACTTCTTTTTCCTTTGCAGCGATGTTTCATGAAGTCCCCGTGACTGGGCAATGTTTTATACAACCCCTGGCAATTATTTATCATGAGAGAATTCATGTTTATTGCCATTGCGGCCCTGCTTCTCCTGCCCGTCCAGGCCATGGCCGCGAGCCAGATTGCGCCAAGGGACGGCCTCTGGCTTTCCCTGCTGCCCGACATGGTGAAGTGCATTGTTATCAGGCTTCCCAGGGATGCTGGGATAACCCAGCCAGGGAACTACATCTTTACAGTGAGCTGCACGCCTAGCCCCCAGGAGACCTGGGCCGACCTGTCCGAGCAGCTTGTGAGAGAGGTCCATGAGAACAACACAGTGGTGATACCCATATGCTTTGACACAGGTGGGAACAAACCCATAGGGAACTGTTCTACACCCTATACCATATCCCTATCAGAGGCCTATACAGGTGTGACCAAGCAGTGGCATGGGGGGATATGCGTCTCAGAGTATGCTGATGTTGACATTGTCAGGCCAGGGGAGATGCCGGCCTCTGGAGAGGATGTGAGGGAAATCCTGAACGACAACACAGACATATTCTCGGCCTGGCTTGATGAGGAAGAGAAGTATGCAAGGCCTGGAGAGGCAGTGATATTCAACCTCTCTGTGCAGTCCCATGCAGAGCTGGACATCACTATACTCACCCAGAGCGAGATGGGGGTGAGTCCTGCTCAGGCGGGCCTTCAAACAGGTCCGGGAAGCCCCTGCCAGTACCAGGCCTTTGGGGTGACGGCCCCGTCTGCTCTGGGGACATACAGGCTGACCCTGAGGGTGAGCCCTGACACCTGCCAGGGAGAATCCTACTGCACCAAGTTCCTTGAGGGAACCCTGATAGTGAGTGAGGAGAATCCCCCTGAGAAGGCGGGCTTCGAGGTAATTCTCAGGCCAGAGAACATGGACATCAAGAAGCCCGAGGGGGTCATAATGAGGCTGAGTATAATAAACAATGAGGATGAGGCCAGGACATTCACATCTACCTTAGCAATGGACCCTAACGACGCAAGCAGCGGCTTCATGGGTGAGACAGTTGAGGTGGGTGCCTATGACTCACACACCAGGATCTTTATCCTGACGCCTGGAAGCTCCTCAAGGCTCTATGAAGTCACGGCAAGAGTGGAATCACAGGGAGTGACAGGCTCTGCAACATCCTTCATAACCATAGACGAGCTCGTGACAGATGCCCTCAGACAGGCCCATGGCCTGGGTTCGGATGCCCAGGCAGAGGTCAACTCCTGGCTCAACACCCATAGTGCCTCTTCCTACGGTTCGGACCTCCAGGAGTACGGAAGCCTCAGGGAGACCCTGGCCAGTGCCAGGGATAGTCAGGGGCAGCCTCAGCTCCCTTTAAATGACAGCGGGATAGAGAACCAAACAATCACTGACAAGGAACCCCCTGGCATATTCTGGTTCGTGCTGCCGGTTGTCATAATCGCGGCCGTGGCCCTGATTGCATTTATTTTTATAAGGAAGCGCTCCAGCAGCAGTAAAGAAGAGGGTGTAGAATACTACTGAGTCTGAAATGACATACAGAACGCTTAAGAAAAAGACAAAAAGGTTAATAGAATTCTTCTTCCTCGAAGACGTCCTCTCCCTTTCCCCCCTCCCCGAACTCCTCTTCTTCGGGTTTACCCTTCTTGTATTTCTTGAAAAACCACCAGGCCCCGAGGCCTCCCACTGCCGCCAGGGCTATTATGAGACCTATAAACAGGAAGTCAATCTCCCCAGGCTCACCATCCCCTGAAATCTCAAAGCAGTAGTTGCTTATACATTCATAACCAGTGTCACAGTCCGAATCATCGCAACATTCTACACACTCCTCGCTGCAGCACACACCTGTGCTGCAGGGGGTAGAGTCTGACTTGCCTGCGCACTCCCCT
>DAOVGQ010000028.1 GCA_030672315.1 Candidatus Aenigmatarchaeota archaeon
TAAAGGGCGAGCCGGAAAGGGTCTATTCCAAGCTGGGGGTGGAGCCTGTCCTGAGGACCCATGTGCTGGCCCTGATTTCATCAGGGGTGACACCCACCAGGTCAGGGCTCATGGATTTCTTTTCAAGGACATTCTATGCGCACCAGTACGAGGACCAGGCAGGCCTGGAGGCTATTCTGGACAGGATTATTCTTCTCCTTGAGGAGTTTGGTTTCATCAAGACCAGCAGGGCCCAGGAGGATGCGGGGCCGTTCCAGAGCGCGGCCTCCCTGGGAAGGGATATCGAGCTCAGGGCCACGAGGATAGGAAAGAGGATCTCTGAACTCTATATAGACCCGCTCACTGCGAACCATTTCATAAGGAGCCTGGATATTGCCAAGGAAAGGCAACCAGGCCATATTGGTTATCTGCAGGTCATGAGCAACACACTGGAGATGTCTCCCATGCTTCCTGTCAGGAAGGGGGACCTGGAGGCCATAAACGATTTCCTGAACAGGGAGGAGAAGAGCCTCATACAGAGGCCGCCCAATCCCTGGGACATAGAATATGATGACTACCTCAGGTCTGTGAAGACTGCCATGCTCTTCCAGGAGTGGATGGGGGAGGCAGGAGAGGACATCCTCATGGACAGGTTCAGGGTCACGCCGGGGGAGCTGAGGGTAAGGCTCAGCAACGCGGACTGGCTGCTATATTCCATGCAGGAGCTCGGACTCCTCCTAGGCCACATGGACATTCTCAAGGATTTGAGAAAGGTCAGGATAAGGGTCAGCTACGGGGTCAGGGAGGAGCTGCTCCCGCTGGTGAGGCTCAAGGGGGTGGGAAGGGTCAGGGCCAGGATGCTTCACAGCTCGGGCCTGAAGGGCCTGGAGGACTTGAGAAGAATCCCGCAGGCCAGCCTGGAGAGGATTATCGGGCCTGCGGTGGCTAGGCAGATAAAGGAGCAGCTTTAACGGGAAGCTGGGAATATATAACACTGTTATATCCATATGCGTCGCCGATATTAAAGATTATATTGAATTATGTAACGAGAGTTTTTCGAAACCTGGAAAAGTACTTGTGCCCCGGAGGGATATAACACTGTTATATTTCGCTGGCCCACCAGCTAATAAATTATTTCACCACCAATATGAACCAAGTGAAAGCCATGATAAGGAACAAGAGCAGGGGGACTGTCCTCTGCGCAACCCATGAAGTAGCCGAGACAGGCTGGCAGAAGACAAGGGGCCTTATGTTCAGAAAGGTCCTGCCCCAGGGCCACGGGCTGCTCATGAAGTTTGAGAAAGAAAGCCGGCCGGGGATATGGATGCTAGGCATGCGTTTTCCCATAGATATAGTCTTCCTGGATTCAGGTAAGAGGGTTATCAGGGTGGTGGAGAATGCGAGGCCGCTGGGGCTTTCCTGGAGGAGCTGGAGGGTTTATTTCCCTCCCAGGCCTGTTGGGTTTGTGCTGGAGCTGCCTGCAGGCAGGGCAAGGGAGAGCAGGACCATGGTGGGGGATGAGGTGGGTTTCTAGTGGCTAATATCTTATCACTACCTCTTTGTTCACGTCCCATCTTTTGTTCCTGTTATCCGTAAACCTTATGTACTGCCGCCTTAGACGCTGCTCAACATTAAGGCCAGCCTTTTCTTCCACCATGTATCTGCGAAGGAATTTAGGCATTAGAATGCCTGCTGTATTTGCCATCAGCTTTCTGAACTTCCTGGACAGCCAGTCCATTGCATGGTACATCAGGGCACCCTCTGCATAGTAGAGGACGAGGCCCTTGTCGCACCTCTGCCAGAGGTTACCCCTGTGCGGGACTTCGGCCACATAGATGTCGTTTCCGATGGGGTTTCCCTTCTTGCTGTAGTACCTTATGGCGTTCTTTATGAACTCCTCCCTCATCTCTGTTTCTTCGCCCATTCTATCAATCTTGCCCTTTGTGAGAATCTGCTCTGCGCCAAGCATGCCAAAGTTATCGTCATAAAGGTCGCGCAGCTGTCTTTGAATCAGGGTGCCGTCTTTGTATCCTCTTATCCTGTCTCCGTCGAATGTAATATCGTTTACGTCCGAAAGGGGGGGTTCCCCTGCATCCGGATCATACTTCCTGAATCCGAGAACCTCTATCCTGTCCCCGGATTCCCTGTATATTATCTCATTGGCAATCTTGCCATCGAGTGCACCACCGTCAAGCCCGAATGCGTAAAGGTCTGAAAAGAACCTGGCGTACTTGTTTTGTTGCAGCCCTCCCTTGATGTTGTCAAGGGTGTCCATATAGAAGTCTCTCATTATTTCCCTGGGCAAGTTAAGAGTCGATTCGCCTGCCATGCCGACCACCCCTAGATATCAAGTGCATAGGCCTCTGCTATTTTGGGTATGGCCCAGCCGTCAACATCATTCCTGTATTCCCTGACCTGGTTGTCTAGGAAGCCCGCTATTGTCCTGAACCACTTCCTTTCTCCATGCTTATTCCTGAGCTTGTGCATGGCCAGGCCGGTGAAAAACTCTCTCCAGTTCCTGGAGTCCCTGAGCTCCTTGAGGTAGTCCTTCTCGAGCTTTGCGTGCTCCCTGTCATTCCTGGGCCTCCCGCAGGCCTCAACAAGGACTTCATGGCCGAGGACATACTTCTTGAGCGGGGTCCATTCCCCGGACCTTCCATAATCGGGTATGCGGATAATCTTGTCATTAAAATAGGTCTCGGCAACCGCATCATCACTAACCTGGTAGCCGGGAACTTCCTCTATCCTGTATCCCTTTCTCCTTGCAATCTGCTTCAGTGTCCACACAAGTCCTGCCATGTTTCCTCCTAATCGTAATCAAGGTCCCTCTCCTTGTCCATGTCATAGAGGCCCCTCTCCAGTTCCCTTATCTTCTTAAGTATTAAATCCTTTTCATGCATGTGCCACCCCTGGTGACTGTTTGTCACTTAATAATAGTGACAGTTAAGGGTTTATAAAGCTATCGGTATGGTGACTTGTGCTTTTTTGGCCTCCAGAAATGCCTGAAAATCAAGCAAAAATCCGCATTTTAGGCCGGATTTTCCAGATAATTGCTGCAGAGGCCAGGCCTATAAAGGCTCCTACAGCTATGTCAGGGAGGGTATGGACTCCAAGGGCGAGCCTGGAGTAGGCAATGAGGGTGGCTGGGATAAAGAGCAGGATGCTCCAGGGCCTTCTCAGGAAAAGGAAGGCCAGGGTTGAGACAGAGAATATGGTGGCTGCGTGGCCTGAGGGGAAGGAGTAGTCGTCATCTATGCAGTAGGGATTGCAGGCAGGGGGTTCGAGGCCGTTTCCGCAGGGGGTGCAGGGCCTCGGGAACTGTGTGGTTACCTTTACTGCGTGCACGGCCACAAAGGCCAGTATCAGGGTGAACACAAGCAGGACAGTGGCTGCCTTGAAGGCCCTCCTCTCGGGAGAGGGCATCTGCCAAGAAGTGTGACGGAGCATGAGGTAGGTAAAGACCATGCCAACTGCCACGGCTGCCCAGGCCTCTGGAAGTCCGAGCTGTGTCATGGCAAACCAAAAGTCCATGTATAGGTATTGGATGGAATAATATATATTCTCGGGATTAAGAATTAACCATGAGTGTATGCCGTCTTACATAGGGTGAAACAAGACGGACCTCAAATCAAGAACCAATATAACCGAATAGGTGCAGTGTATGAACGTGGACTGGGCCGTGGCCATAGGGATTTTCGTTGTTTTTGTAGGCTGGTCCATTGTGTACTATACAGGATTCTTCGCAGGGGAGGCGGACATATCGCAGGGAATGGATTCCCTGGCAGAAAGGGTGGTGGAATCCCTGGAGGTAGCAGAGTATTCCATGCCTGTCAGGCACGACAGCCCAGGGACAGGGCAGGGTATTCTCTATGCAGAGCTGCTCCTGCCCGGGGTGGAGGAGGGTCAGCTGAAGGTTCTGGATGGTGGTGAAGAGCTTGAGTGCATGCTTTCGGGTGACAGGCTGTACTGGGAGGCTGACCTGGAGGCAGGGGAGAACGGGTTTGATATAGTTTATTCGGATTTGGACATAGATGGCTGTGACGGGAGCTTTGGAACGTCAGGGGCGAACCAAACCTATCCCCTGTCAGCTGTAAGGAGCATGAAGATCTCCGGGGCCAGGCTACTTGAGATGCAGTCCACACCCTATCAGGATTTCAGGGAGTCCCTGGGTATAGGGAACGACATCAGGCTGGAATGGAGCGGGGCTGTCCAGGGAAGCTACGGCCCAGAGGCCCCGGGAAACAGGGACGTGTTTGTAAGGGAGACCTCAAGGCCCCTTCTGGAGCTGGCCGGGACGGTTGACATGAGGATTCTCGCCTGGGAATAGGTGTTGCAGGGATGTATAAATATCAGGAAGGGCAAATTCTATATATGCTGAAGGGATTGTGCCTGGCTGTCCTGGCGGTGCTGCTTCTGCCAAATATGGTGGCTGCGCAGTCAGAACTGGTTCTGGAGCTCAGGATTAACAACACAGACCACACAGTCTATGAATCCCCGGAGCATTCCTTTATAGCATCATACCTGGCCGGCCTGCTTGTGGGGCTGGTAGGGGGGAGCGGCAGCACCCTTACAGGGAGCGGCACCGGCTACCATATGATTGGCCTTGAGCAGGCCCTGGGCGAGCCTGTTTTCCTGGCATTCAGCCAGGGTGACTGGCAGGCCATTGATGAAAGGATGGGTGATATTGAAAGAGGGGAGTTTCTTGATTATGTCTCGCCCAGCTTTGCCTTCGGGCTCGGGACCTGGCATCCCCTGAAGGTAGCCCTGAGCTACACTGGAATAGACATTGGTGGGGGCCTTGCCGTCAGCAAGGGAATTTATAAGCTTGTTATCGAAAATAAGGGGCAAAGCGGCGGAAGGCCGCTGGTGGAGGTAAGGAACATATAGCTTGGGTGGTGATAGGTCGTTGCTGGTCTCAAGGAGACTGGAGGGTGATATGATGCATGATGTCGTGATTATTGGTTCTGGCCCCGCGGGTTGCACAGCGGGGATATTCTCGGTTAGGAGAAACCTCAAGACCCTTGTCCTCTCTGACCCCATGAGTCTGTCCATGGTCGAGGAGGCCACTGTTGTGGATGACTGGCCAGGCGAACTCGGGGTAGGGGGCATGGAGCTGGCAAAGAGGTTCAGGGAGCATGCCGGAAAGCTGGAGGTTGAGTTCAGGGAGGATAAGGTCACTGACCTTGTTAAGGCAGGGAGCTGCTTCAGGATGAAGACCCAGAAGGGCAGCTACACTGGGAAGACCCTCATATTCACAACAGGGTCAAGGCACAGGAAGGGCCTGGTGAAGGGCGAGGATGAGTTTGCGGGCAGGGGGGTCTCCTACTGCGCATCGTGCGATGCACCGCTCTTCAGGGGAAAGAAGACACTTGTCCTGGGAGGCGGCGACTCTGCTGCCATGTACGCCCTCCTTCTCAAACAGATTGGCGCCGAGGTTTCAATTGTGCACAGAAGGGATGAGTTAAGGGCTGCCGAGGCCTGGCAGAAGAAGCTGTTCAAGGCCAAGATCAAGATACTGTGGGACACTGTCTGCTTAGAGATTAAGGGCGACAAGCTTGTCAGGTCTGCGGTTCTCATGAACAAGAAGACCCAGAAGAGGCAGGTTGTGCAGGTAGATGGGGTGTTCGTGGCCTTCGGGGAGGTTCCCACATCAGAGCTGGCCAGGAAGGCCGGGGTCAAGCTGGACGAACGGGGCTACATCATTGTGGACAAATTCCAGAAGACCAATGTCCCCTGCGTCTTTGCGGCCGGGGACTGCTGTAACAACCCCTCAAAGAAGATAGTCACTGCAGCCGGGGACGGCGCGATAGCAGCAGAGTCTGCCTACAGCTACATAAAGGAGAAAGGCTAGCCTATAAGAGAATCATTTATCTCGAATGTGGTGTTTGTCAATACATGCTATAACTGAATCTTCACCACAACCACTATGATTTTCAAGAATATTTGAGAACTTTAAGTCCATATCCTTCAAATTCTGTATTTTTCCTTTAATCTTATTATCTGAACTGTAAAAACCCAATATAAGTCTTCCACAATCAGAAACTGCCTCAAGCACCTTTTTAAATAAATCTACTTCTCCTTGATTTTCAAATCTAAAATTATCCCAGACATTCCAATAGATGAAATCATATTTTTCAGGAAATCCATGCTTTTTAAGCTCTGAAAAATCCTCC
>DAOVGQ010000041.1 GCA_030672315.1 Candidatus Aenigmatarchaeota archaeon
GCTTACCACATGAATCGTATCTGTTACCGAATCGTATGATAATGCCGAATCCCGTGGTTCTTGGGTGTACCTTGGGACTATCGTGTCGAGTAGAAAGCTGCTTTCGTCCTGATGTGATGCTGCCTTTATATATGTCTCGTATCCTCCAGGAGGAAGGAAGAATGAGAATTCGAAATCCCCAGAGGAGATGACGCTATTCTTGTAGGCCTCCTCATTGTAGGCATCGACAACGAGAATCGATATATTGTATTCATTTCCATGGGGTCGAACAGCACCACTTATGGTGACACTTCCGTTAGATATATCTTGATCAGCATATATTGTTGTTCCATTATCAATCACTTTAGTGACTTTTTCTCGCATCTCGATTTCTATTATTTCAATATCAGTTTCCTCTCTGGATGGATTTAGGTAACCGTAGCCTCCAAACTCAACTGAGAAAGAATATTTTCCTGGTTCAAAATCCAATAGTTCAAGATAGAGGGGGGCTTGGCCAAACGAATCTGTGTAATTTGACCCAATCAAATTGTCATCAAGGTAGAATTCTATAAGGGCGTTTTTAACAATGGTCCCGTTGTCCAAGTATAGAGTTGTGGTGATTTCAAGGGTTTCATTTTCAAAGAACGTTGTTTTTTCAAGAGGAAGTTCTATTGCAGTATTGGCATAAATATTAATTTTGGCAGTGGTTTCTATTGTCTTTGAAGGGGGTTCCTCAGGAACAATGTCAGGGCTATCTCCAGATATGTTTGAAATTAATTCTCCAGTAAAGTTGGTAATGTTTGTGGCGTTCTGGGCAATCACTGCTCCAGAGACCAGGCCAAGGAAGAGCAGGGCCATCAGGATTTCCGATTGGGCAATGCTGCTCTTCATCCTTGGTTGATTTTCCTGGCTATTCAAAGTACCTCACCAAAACCTTTATCTCCTGCTCTCCTAGCTCGGAGGAAAGGGAAGCAGCAGCCTTCAATTCGTTTGTGCAGGTGGCTCCAGCAGGCACATCACAATAATGGCTGCCGCTTCCCGCAAGAATGGAAAGGCCATCTGGAAGTATCCATTCTATCTCTACATCTCGGGCGTCTGTGTCGCCAAAATTGGTTATCTCGGCAGAGAGAATGAAGGCCTCGTTCCGGTTGGCCCTCTCGGGTATGTTTAAATTGACTTCAAGAACAGGTCCCAGGGCCTCTGGCTCGACCTCTTCTTTTTCCTGTTCTGGCAGCTCTTGGGTCTGGTTATCAGGAATAGTGACATTGGTCTTGTTGGCCTCTGGGATGGTGTTTATGACAACCTCCCCGGGAAGGGTGGTGTTGGTTTCGTTGAGCGGGAGTGTGATGTTTATTGTGATGTTTTCCTCTGGGATGGTGGTGTTCGTATCATTTAAGGGAGTGGTCAGGTTGGTTTCGTTTATTAGGGTTGTGCCTTCCTCTGTTTCTGATTTATTGGGAACAGGGACTTCGGTTTCCTTGGGAGGGGATGTTATGTTTTCTGTGGCGTTTTCAGAAGGTATATCAACTGTTATATTGGCGGTCATGTCGCCTGTCGGGTTGTCAGTGACGTTCTGGGCGACTATGATGGTTGTAGGTATCAGGAGTAGAAAGAGGGCTGCAGCTAGGATTTGTGCCTGACCCGTTTGGGATTTTCTCTGCTTTAGATGAAATGGGTTTGCTATATCTGCCACCAACGCCGCCTATGCCGTTGTAATAACATGTTACTAATAGGTAGCATGGTTGTCGATTCCTATAAAATATGATAATTAATATAGCCGAAACCCCGAAAGTGTCGAATCGACACAGAGGGGTGAGCACACAGCTTTTAAGATTTCTATCCAATCATGAAATGTGAGTCCATGCTTTCCGTGATAATCCCCACATACAATGAAAGGGAGAATGTGGGGCCTCTGTTAACAAGGCTCTCCAGAGTCATGGAAAAGGTTAACATGAATTCAGAGGTCATAATTGTTGATGACGATTCCCTGGACAGGACCTGGGAGGTCGCTAGGGAATTTGACAGGATACCAAACCTCAGGGTTATAAGGAGACTAGGCAGAGGGGGTCTCTCCTCGGCCATCCTTGAGGGGCTGCGGGCAGCCAGGGGGGTGTAATCGGGGTGATGGATGCTGACCTCTCGCATCCGCCAGAGGTTATATCAAGTATGCTTGAGTGCATGGATAAAAAGGACCTTGTTGTGGCAAGCAGGTATATCCCAGGCGGAAAGGTTATGGATTGGCCGGTGTCGAGGGGAATGATTTCCTTAATTGGCCGCCTCCTGGTCAGGCCCCTGACTGATGTCAGGGATCCCATGTCCGGGTTTTTTCTTGTTAAAAGGGATGTGACTGAGAACATTGGATTCAGGCCGAGGGGGTTCAAGATACTGCTGGATTTAATCGTCAGGTCAGGAACAGGGAAAATGGTTGAGGTGCCCTACAGCTTCTCGTGCAGGAAGAGGGGCCGGAGCAAGATGGGCACTGGGGTGGTCTGGAACTATATATACCAGCTGGCCAGTCTGTATATGTATAGAATAATTAAATAATTAACATAAGGTTTATATTGTCGACCGACATATTTTAAACATGCTCAGGCTCTTTCGCTCCAGTGATGACAGGAGGAGGGGAGACATAAACTCCCTGCTTGTTCTTAAGAGCAAACTCAGCCAGGAGAGGGTAAAACTCAGGGAGGACTTCGACTCCAGGAAGTCTGACTGGATTGAGCAGAAGATGGATGACATTCTCTTCAGGCTCAGGGAGGTCGAGAAGAGGCTTGAGGGTGTCAGGAGGGAGAGGATTCATGACCTGCTTGAGTACGAGAAGCTCACCAAGAAACCAGGCAAGGATAAGCCCGAGAGCCTGAGAACCCTGAAGGTAAAGAGCATGATAAAGAGCCTCCTGGAGGAGCATAAAAAGCTGGCATCATCTGACCTTAGCAACCTCCTGAAGCTGTCCAGGACCAGGTGCAATGAATACCTGGTGGAGCTGGAAAGGGAGGGCATGGTCCAGGGAACGACAGTTCGACGCAAGAAGTTCTATAGGCTGAAGAAACAGTGAAACGTTTTCCCTGAAAACAAAATCATGCGGCGGTGTCGATTTATGTCGATAGATGGCGATAGCCTGTTGCACTACAGGATTTGGTTTATTGCAGACTTATAAAAAGTCAGCGGGAGAGCAGCCGCCTGAGGCCGAGCATGCCTGGGGGCGAATACTCCTCTCCAAGAAGGGCAGCGGCAATCCTCTTGAACTCCACTGCCGCCCTGGAGTGCGGCTTCAGGCTTACTATGGGTGTCTTCTCGAAAAGGCTCCTCTTGACATCCCTGTCCTCGGGAACCCTGCCTATGACATTGAGGTCGCACATCTCCTCTATCTCCTCTGTGGTGAGCTCGAACCTGTCCCTTACCCTGTTGACCACAATGCCGAGGGGTTCCTTGCCCATCTCCCTGGCCACCTTTATCACCTTGAGGGCGTCTGTGACAGCGGGTATCTCTGGATTGGTGACAATAACCACGTCATCGCAGGCCTTGAGGACAAGCAGGGCATCCTCCCTGAGGCCGGGAGGGGAGTCTATAAGTATTATCCCGCTGAGGTCGCTCAGGACAGACTTGAGCCTGTAGGGTGTGGGGTTCTTGGTTATGTAGTTAAGGGATATCGAGGCAGGGACCACCTTGAGGCCAGAGGGATGGGTGTATATCGCATTAAGAATTCCTATGTTGCCGTCAAGGGCGTCCTGGAGCCCTAGGGGGAACTGGTAGAATCCCAGCTGGAGGCCGAGGTTGGATGTGGAGAGGTCCACGTCAACAGCCACCACGTCCCTGCCGAAATTTGCCATGGCCAGGGCAACATTGGCTGTGAACGTGGTCTTGCCTACTCCCCCCTTTCCGGAAGCGATGCCTATGATTTTCTCCATAACTAGAAATGAGGGTATGGATATAAAAGCTTAATCTGATTTGCCGTCAGCAATTTCGAACTTGATTCCGTACTGGATAAGCCCTGAGGGGCCGTCCTCATGAATCTTCCTGAAGACCGGCCTGACCCTCTTGTCTATCTCCACATCATCCGGATTGCCTATCACCTGGCCGGATATCCTGGTTCCCTCATCGAGCTCGATTATGGCCACTGCATAGGGCGTGTATCTCTCGAAGCCCTCTGGAGGGACCCTGATTACAGTATAGGAGAGTATCTTGCCAAGGCCTGAGAACCTGAATTCCCTGATATCACCCTTACGCCTGCATGCAGGGCAGAAGTCCTTGGGGGGGAAGTACGCTGTGTTGCAGGTGTGGCACTTCGTTCCCGTAAGGGTGTACCTGCTCTTCTGGAGCCTCCAGTACAGGGGGACACTTGACCTGTAAGTCATGGTATTACCTCTTTACATTGACATTGCCATTGGCCAGTATGCTGACTACGGCTGTGGCGCCGCTTCCTCCTATATTGAGCGCAAGGCCTGTGTTCACGCCACTGACCTGCATGGGGCCGTAATTGCCACGGAGCTGCATGGTCAGGTCAGCCAGCTGCCTTATGCCCGTTGCCCCCACTGGATGACCCACTGACTTTAAGCCGCCTGTTGTGTTGGTGGGTATCTCACCCTCCCTGGCCATCCTGCCCTCCTCCACGAATTTTCCGCCCTGGCCCTTCTCGCAGAACCCAAGGTCCTCCAGTGCAATGATTTCGTTTATGGAGAAGCAGTCGTGGACCTCGGTTATGTCGATGTCCCTGGGTGAGAGGCCGGTCTCCTGGTAGGCCTTCTTGACAGCCACCTTGGTGGCATTGAGCTCGGTAAGGCTCGCGCGGTCGTGCAGGGCAAGGGAGTCAGTGGCCTGCTGTGTGCTGAGAACCCATATCGGGTTTTCAAGCTTCCTGGCAACATCCTCTGAGGCGAGTATGACTGCTGCAGCGCCGTCTGTTATGGGCGAACAGTCCAAGAGGGTGAGGGGGTCTGATATCATTGGAGATTTGAGGACCTGTTCCACTGTTATCTCGTACCTGAACTGGGCGCGCTCGTTCAGGACGCCGTTCCTGTGGTTGTTTACGCTGACCAGGGCCATCTGCTCCCTAGTGGTTCCGTACTGGGCCATGTGGCGCCTTGCTATGAGCGCGTAAAG
>DAOVGQ010000046.1 GCA_030672315.1 Candidatus Aenigmatarchaeota archaeon
TGCATTGGTGGGATTCTGGGCCTCCCTAAACTTTCTCATGTTGGTTCCCTCGAAACCCTTGAATCCGGAGAGCAGGAGTCTCTGGCCCTCTATACACCCCTTTATTATATCTTTGGGTTCATCAATCCTGTAATTATTAATGTCAGATTTAACGCCAGCCTCTATTCTTCGCCAGCATATTAAGCATCTATTTGAACACCAGAATGCTGCTGGGCTCATCTGGAGGCATCCGTGGCTTTTAATGCCGTAGAACTTCTCCTTGTAGCACACGCCCTCATCCCTGAGGCTCTTCTTGGTCCAGGTGCAGAGCTTCACAGCTGAATTATTCCCTACTATTTTATAATGCTGACGATGCCATGCTGGTATTATTGAATCAGGTATTAATTCAGAGCCCATGTTTTCGCACCCATAGATTCTATACTCTTAACTTTAACCACTTTAAGTTTTTTTAAGTATGGAGCAGGAAAACCCTACTTGAATATCTCCCCGGTCTCCTGTGCCCAGAAGAGCAGGTCGAGCTCAGCCATGGGGATTCCCACCCTCCTGGAGAACTGCCTCAAACTCTCCTCGATTTCCAGATATCTCTTCCTGGTCAGGCACCTGGGTATATCCTTTATTATTCCGTACCTCACCATGTTCCTGAGGATGTGCCTGTCAAGGATTGCCAGGTTGTCACCCATCCCTATGTTCCTGAGGAAGTGCCCTGCCTCCTTGTAGCCAAGGCCCTTAATCTTCTCAACCAGCCACTCCCTGAGCACAAGGGGGTCTGAGTGGTGGAGCCTCTCCTTGAGCCTGAGCTTTCCCACGGGGTCTGTGAAAAGCCTCCTGGCCTCCACGATGTATCGGGACTTGTTTTCAGGAAACCTCACTTTGCTTCTGAGGTATTTGCTTATGCTTTTCTGGTCTCCCTTGAGCAGTATACCGGACCTTGCTAGGAAGTCCACTGCAGCAAAGCATGACCTTGCACTGGACTGTGGGGTGCAGAAGCAGAAGGCCAGCTCCTCGAATATCCTCTCGTCAGGCTCCTTCCAGACCTCTTCAAACTCAAGGAGCCTCTCCCTTATCTGCCTTCTGTTTTTCCGGTATGCCCTGATAAGCCCTTCCATTTTCTCACCACTCCCCCCAGCTCCCTGGAGGGGTCCCTCCTGAAGTAGTGCAGGTGGCTCTCACAGGAGCAGTCAGAGGAGCCGAACTTCCTCATGAGGATCCTACCTGAGAGCCTGGCTATGTCCTGGCTCAGCCCGCACTCCAATCTCTTATCGGA
The DNA here is from genome assembly GCA_030672315.1 of Candidatus Aenigmatarchaeota archaeon. The sequence goes on from DAOVGQ010000046.1 coordinate 1,265, forward strand.
TTCAATACTTTTAACGTCAACTATTCTGGCATGCTCCAGGAACCAGTCTATGTGCCAGTGCAGGGCCTTGTCCTGGGACATGTGACGTTGTATCCTCTTCTCGAGGCTGTTCATGGCCGAGCCCACATAACAATAGAACCCAGAGGGGAACCTTGCAGGAGGTCTCCGGCCTATCGCAATGTCACTGTCTACATCAAGCTTCATTAGCAGGCAGTATGCTCCCTTGCTCATGTTCTCACGGAATTCTTGCTCTGAAAATACCGGCAATGCCTGTTTATCGGACAAATCTCGCACTTGGGGCTTCTTGTTAAACATATTGTCTGGCCATGTTTAACAAACAGTTCATTTACCTTGCTCCAGTATCTCTTTGGAAGTTTTCTCTCCAGATCCTCTTGTATCTCATCGGGATTATTCTTGTCAGTCCAGCCGAGTCTCTGAGAGATAATCATTACATGAACATCAACCGGTATCCTGCTGATTCTATGTCCATATAGCAGGGCACAAGAAGCGGTTTTCATCCCCACTCCAGGGAGATTGACAAGCCCCTCAATGCTGTCTGGAGTCCTGCCCGAGTGCCTCTCCACCAGGATTCTGCTGATTTCTTTAATCCTTCTGGCCTTTGTCCTGTAATAATTGGACGGCCTTATAGCCCTTTCTATGCCCTTCAGGGAGGCTTTAGCGAGCATTTCAGGTGAATTATACATTGAGAACAGAGCCCTTGCTGCCTTGTCTGTATTCTCGTCCTTTGTCCTTTGTGATAACACTGTGCCTATCAGAACCTGGAAGGGATTCTGCTTGGTGTGCCAGTTCCAGGGCTCTCTTCCATATATTTCTTCAAGCAGATGTATTATCTTGACTGTGCTTATCTTAATGGCTTCAGTCATCATCAAGCGAAATCAGTCGTGCTCCTTGAATACCCTGTCCTGCTCTGGGTCGTTCTTCCTTATCCACTCCATGAGCATGGCCGCGTGCTCCTTTTCCTCGTCTCTGTTGTGCTCGAGTATCCTCTTGAGCTCCTCATCCTTTGTGGCCTCAATCCTTTCCTGGTACCAGTTTATCGCCTCGAGTTCCTCGCAAAGGGATTTCCTCGCGCGCTCGAGGTTCTTGGTTCCCTCGCTGAGGTTCTCCCTTCCCTCTATTTCTCCTGTCATTCAATCACCTCCTTCCCGTCCCTTCACAATGTAGGAAGGGTGGGCAACTTGCACCTCCTCTGAGAAATATAACAGTGTTATATGTTCCGCAACAATCCTTATAAATCTATACAATTCGTCCACCTTTCCAGAATAAAACCCACCCTAGGTCTCGACCCTGGGAGCTAGAATGAAGCTCAAACTCATCTTGTCAATGCTCTTGAACTCAAGCCTAAGGGGATAGTTATTCCCGAACTCCAGCACCATCTGCTCGGATATCTTCCCTGCCTTTATCATCTTCTTCAGGTAATCCAGGGGATACTGCGACCTCACATTGCTGGTAACCTTCAAATCGAGCAGGCCCTTGTCCTGCTTGGTGATCTCCAGGTGCGCAGAGGAGACATCCCCCTTGGCGCTCATCCTGAAGGCGCTTGGATTGGCCTCAATGATTATAGAGTCCCCGATTATGTCAGCATCCGATATTCCCTCCTCCACTATCCTGGATTCCAGCTCTATCTTGCTTGTAAATGTGAGCTTGTCCACCGGGGGCTTCTCTGCCTTTATGTCAAGCAGGGGGATCTCAAACACCCTGACCCCATCACCCTTGATTGTTATCTTGAGGGTATTCCCGCCTTCCTTCCTCTCCAGCAGAATCTTGTCACCTGACTTTGCCCTCTTAATCACAGCAGCCAGGTTGGCCATATTGAGGCCAAGGTAGTCCTCACCCTGGACATTGAACTCATCAAATGCAGTGGAGAGAATCTTCAGTTCTATCACAGCCACCATGGCCCTGTCCGGTGACAGCATGCTTATCCCGTTCTTGTCCACCCTGAATATCCCCTCATCTATTATCTCTGATATTATGGGAATGGAATTCTTGAGCAGGTCAACATCGCTCATGGAAATCTTGAACATAGACTCACCTCACACTTTAATTGATTCTGCCTTTTTTAAAAGTTCCATATCGCTTCGCGACATGTCACTCCAGTTGTTCAATCCTTTTCAGAAGTTCCAGGTCAAGGCCCTTCATGTTCTGGACTATCTCCCCCTGGAGCTGGAATCCGCCCTCCATGGGAATCACCCTCCCAAAGACCCGAACCATGCCATTAAGCTCGGCCTCAAAGGGCTCGGTTAGGGTTATGTCTATCTTTCCCGAACCGTCGTCCAGGACTATTCCGTCCTCTGCCTTGTCTATTACGGTCCCGATAACAGAAACCCTTATGTCCCCAGGCCTTATGTCACAAACCTGCCTGAAGACAGAGGGCAGTCTCCTCCTGAAATCAGCCTCAGGGACCTCCTGGCCCGCCTCCTCTGGCATGATAAAGAATTGCATGTTATTTTAATAAGCTTATCCCAGACCCAACTACCAAACTTTAATAGCCGCCAATCAAGATATAAAACATTACATACAATCTTCAGAAAGTGGTATCCATGCCTGCCAAAAAGCTTGAGAGAACCTGCACAAGGGAGATATCCCCAGGCCAGACCGTCCTTCTTAAGGGCTGGGTGGCCCAGCTCAGGGACCTGGGAGGCCTGAAATTCTTTCTCCTAAGGGACAGGGAGGGGCAGGTTCAGGTTACTCTCAAGAAGGGGGAATCCCCTCCAGGCCTAATGGCTGCCATGGGAAAGCTCAACAGGGAGGACTGCATTGCAGTCCGGGGTACGGCCAGAAAGTCCAGCCAGGCCCCAGGCGGCCTTGAGATAGTCCCTGAAAGGATTGAGATAATCAGCAGGTCAGAACCCACGCTTCCCATCGACATAAACAGCAAGATAGAGACAGGCCTTGACAAGAGGCATGACTGGCGTTCTCTTGATTTGAGAAACCCCAAGAACCTCGCGATATTCAAGATACAGTCAAAGCTTGTTGAGGGGATGCAGGACTGGCTCATCAGGAACGGCTACATCCAGGTATTCACACCATGCCTGATGGGAGCAGCCTCAGAGGGCGGGTCAGATGTGTTCCCGGTCATGTACTATGATAAGGAGGTTTTCCTGAGACAGGATCCCCAGCTCCACAGGCAGCTTGTCATTGCAGGCGGCTTTGACAAAATCTATGATATAGGACCCTCCTGGAGGGCAGAGCCAAGCCACACCACAAGGCACCTGTGCGAACACAGAGGGGTTGCTGTGGAGGCTGCCTTCATAAAGGACGAGACAGACACCATGAGGATAGAGGAGAACATTGTGATTTCTGCCCTCAAAAGGGTCTCAAGGGAATGCAAGGCAGAGCTGGAGATTCTGGGAAAGAAGGTAGTTGTTCCTGATGCCCCGTTCCCAGAGCTGAGGTTCCCAAGGATATATGACATCCTCGAGAAGCTCGGCAAGAAGGTGGAGTTTGGCGATGAACCAGACAGGGAGGGAGAGATGCTCCTTTTCGAGTACGTAAAAAAGAAGCACAACCACGAGTTCTATTTCCTTAACAGGTTCCCCTTCAAGAAAAAACCATTCTATGTGATGAGGGTTGATGAGGACCCCGAGTGGGCCAGGAGCGTTGACCTGGTATTCAAGGGAGTGGAGCTGAGCTCGGGCGGTCAGAGAGAGCACCGCTACGACAAGCTTATGCAGCAGGTTAAGGAAAAGAAGATGAATCCTGAGGGCATTGAATGGTTCACCAAGTTCTTTAAGTACTCGGTTCCGCCCCATGGAGGGTTCTGTTTAGGTATAGAAAGGATTACCCAGCAGCTCCTTGATGTCAAAAACATAAGGGATACTGTTCTTTTCCCAAGAACCCCTGAGAGGTTTCTGCCTTAAACAATTATATACAAAAAAAACAATTATTTACATGGCTTCCAGCAAGGGCCAGATGTTCATCGTCACCATGGTGTTTCTCATAGCCCTGATATTCAGTGTGCAGCAGCTCCTGCTGCAGTACACTGCCATAGACCTCTCCACCCCGCCCCAGAGTACAGATGCCTACCTAGTGGAAAACATGGGGTCAATATTCCAGGTCGCTCTGGACTCATCAGACGACTGCGAGGAGGCCCGCACGAACGTCAGGGAGCTCGAGAACCTTATAACAAGAACCATAAAGGGGGGATACTCAATTGACATATCCGGAGACATCGCCTGCTCTCCAGCAGGAGAATGGCCCTCAGCACCCGAGCTTACAATCCTGGTGACCGTGACAAGCGAAACCTCTGAAACAAAGGCAGAGTTCAGGCTCTACTACGGAGGTCCTCCAATACCACTTATTTTTATAGAACCCGAAAACCAGACCAAAAGCTCTGACCCTGTAAACATCGATGTTTCTATATCAAATATTGAAAACCTCTATGGCCTCCAGTTCGACCTGACCTATGATCCCAGCATCCTCCAGTTCCAAGATATAAGCGAGGGCCCCTTCCTCTCAAGCGAGGGTCCCACTTTCTGGATAGACCCAGACACGAGTACGCCAGGTCTCCTCAAAAACACAGCCTGCGTCAGGGTTGGTCCAATAGGCGGCTTAGATGGTGACGGGGTGTTAGGGAGCATAACTTTCAGTATAGCCGGAACCGGTCAAAGCCCGATTACCCTGGAAAATGTAATCCTTACAGACCCGGGCGGCAACAAAATATTACCTTTCAATATAAAGGGCGGAACAGTCAATATTATTTAATATGAAGGCATCTAAATGCACGAATTTATCCCCTTTCTTCATCATACTGACATTGCTTTTTTTATCAAGCAGCGTTTCAGCAACCAATGTCTATATAGACCCCCCGAGCAAGTCAATAAGCGAAACCGGTAATGCATCAGTCAATGTCTCTATATCCGATGTC
>DAOVGQ010000060.1 GCA_030672315.1 Candidatus Aenigmatarchaeota archaeon
AGGGAAGGCTCGAGCTATCCAAGCTCATGAAGCTCCTGCCAAGGGACTAGAACTCCCTTATAATGCAGGCCCTGGGCTGCGCTATAGCAACCTCACAGAACGTATCCAAGAGGCTCTCGTAACCCAAATCAAGGCCCTCAATGTCAGTTATCCTCCCCCCAGCACCAATCATGTCGAGCCTGCTCTCGTTCCCCACAACCTCGTTTACAACAATATAGCCCTCGAGCCTGCTCGCAAAGGCCTCGAGCTGCGCATTCTTTTCCAGGCAGTCTGTGCAGTTCTCCTGATAGAAATGCTCTATAAGGACCCTGCCGCTCCTCAGGATTTGTATCTGCTGCTCAGGGCCAATCGGCTCCCTGATAACAGTGGGTATCTCAATCTCCTGGGGCTCCTGACCGAAGCTGGCGCTGTTCATGGCAAACCCCACTGCTGACAGGACCATGATTATAAGTATAAGTATGGCAGCTGCGGGTTTCATTGTGCTTGACATATCCCTCACCATCCGTTCCTTCGGAACGGCATGTACTCACTCACCCTCCGTTCCTTCGGAACGGCATGTACTCACTCACCCTCCGTCCCTTTGGGACGGTATGTACTCACTCACCATCCGTCCCTTCGGGACGGCATGTACTCACTTACCATCCGTTCCTCTTGTATCCAAAGGGGTATCGGAACGGCATACACCCCTTCACCTTTTCATCTGTCATATAGCAAATACTTTTGACCATCAAGCTTAAATTCTTGTCAGAAGTGCTCCCTGTGGACAAAGTCCTTGAGGGGCCACCTCTCGGGCTTCTGCGGCTTCTCTGCGGGGTAGCCCAGCGGGACTATGGCCAGGGGCCTTACGTGCTCCGGCAGGACCAGGATTTGTCTGACCTTTCCTTCATCAAAGGCCCCGATCCAGCAGGAGCCTATTCCCTTGCTCCAGGCCGCAAGCATGAGGTTCTGTGTAGCGGCTGCAGTGTTCTGTATGGAGTAGAGGGACTCGCCCCTTGACCCGTACCTGCTGATTTTCTTGAGGTTCGAGCACACAACCACAACAACAGGGGCCTCCTCTATCATGGACTGTCCCAGGGCAGCCTCTGCAAGCCTCTTTTTGTTCTGCTCTTCCCTCACAACGATGAACTCCCAGTCCTGACAGTTTCCTGCGGACGGGGCTGCCACAGCTGCCTCAAGAATCTCCTCCAGAACAGCATCAGCAATACCATCCCTCCGGAAACCCCTCACTGATGCCCTTCCCTTGATGCACGACATCGCATCCATAGCAATCAATTTACTTATAACTCCACTAATTAAATTACTTGGTGATAAATATTGCCCGACCTTCCAAGTCGGGAAGGAGATTATATGAAGAACTGGGAGCGCTACAAGGAATATCTGGAAACCGGGGACTTCCATGTCCACACAAGCTACACAGACGGCTCGAACACCGTCTCTGAGTTCTGCGAGCAGGCCGTCCAGAACGGCCTCAAGCTCATATGCTTCTCCGAGCACGTCCGCAGGGAAATCTCCTATGACTATGATGCCCTCCTTGCAGATATTGAGGAGGCCAGGCAGCTCTACCCGAAACTGAAGATTCTTTCAGGGTGCGAGGCCAAGGTCCTCGACCGGTCAGGCAGCCTTGATGTCTCCCGGGAAATCCTTGACAAGGCCGAGATTGTCATTGCTAGCTTCCACGACTTCCCCCAGGGTCCCAGTGAGGACTTCCTCCATGCCCTTCTCGGCGCCCTAAGGCACTCCAGGGTTGATATATGGGGCCACCCGGCAACCCTTTTCAGACATGTAGATCTGACAGCCTCTGAAACCCAGAGGGTCATAAGGGAGTGCATAAGGAGGGGAGTCCTTATCGAGGACAACAGCCTGGCCAGGTCATACCAGGCACCCCCCAGCTTCCTGGAGGCCTGCAGAAGGCTTGGAGCAATCCTTGTAACCAATTCAGACGCGCACTGCAGGGAAGACTTAAAGAAAATTAGCAACTTCTAAGTAATTAATTTAAAGGTTTAACCAAACCCTTAACACATAACACATATATTAATTAACAAATAATACACTTTAGACTGGTGCATAGCATGTACGAACTCGCTCTGGCCGGCATACTGGCCTTTGTGGTCACCCTCGTCCTGACGCCCAAGTGGATAGAGAGGGCCCACAGGACAGGCCTCTTGGGCAGGGACATGAACAAACAGAGGAGGCCCAGGGTGGCTGAAACAGGAGGAATAGTGGTTTTCATAGCCTTCCTTCTGGGCATGCTGGTGGTTCTGAACAGCTACTGGTTCACAGGGCAGCTGGAGCAAATTCTGGTCACAGCCGCCTCCATAACCTCGCTTTCCATAATAACAGTGATAGCCTACACAGACGATGTGAGCGGTTGGAAGAGGGGTTTTGTCAGGTGGAAGAAGCCCCTTATAACAGCTGTTGCAGTCCTTCCCCTCATACCCTTTCTCCTGGATAGGGTTGCGGTCTTTGTTCTTGGTTACCAGATAAACCTACCCTGGCTTTTCTATCCCCTTCTCATGGTCCCCATAGGCTTTATCGTTGCCACCAATGCCGTGAACCTCCTTGGAGGCTTCAACGGCCTCGAGACTGCGCTTGCTATTATAGGTATCCTGACACTCATGTGGTTCACCCAGGGCACTGTCTTCTTTCCTGTTCTCCTGGTGGCGCTGTCAAGCCTTCTTGCCTTCCTCTGGTTCAACCGCTATCCCTCAAGGGTCTTCCCAGGCGACACCCTCACCTATTTTGTGGGGGCCCTTTTCGCAGTGGTTGCTGTGATGGGAAACTTCCAGAGCATAGCGGTTCTCATCATGGCACCGTACATCCTGGAGGGCGCAATCAAGTCCAGGGAGCTCCACTACATATATAAAAACAAGCAGATATTCAAGCCAGAGTGTTTTGGCATACCCTCCAGGGA
>DAOVGQ010000070.1 GCA_030672315.1 Candidatus Aenigmatarchaeota archaeon
CTATGCCCAGGACCTCAGGATGCCTGTGATGGTCATCCACATGATGGGGATTGTCCTTCCCATACTGGGAACAATCATGGCGCCGCTGGCAGCGGTCTTCATGTCAGACATTGTGGGTCCCATTCATTTCATAGTAGGATATAACATAGTACTGCCTATCACAATACTGTGGTTCATCAAATATGCCCTGAGCAGGCGGCCCATGACCTTCTCACAGGTAGACATCTCTGTGATTCCAGGCCTTCCAAAGAAGGGGACATTCAAGCTGGGCAGGAGCAGCATACCTGTTCTCCCGCTGGCCATTGCTGTATTGATAGGTATAACAGCGCCCTCGATATGGTTCTTTGCAGAGAACTATGAGCTCCTCTTAACAGGCACAGGTACTCACGGGACAGGGGATCTCGCGATGTCCATGCTGATAATACTCGGGGTGGCAATCAGCCTCTCTGTTTACTTTATACTGTCAAATGTCCAGAGATACAGGATACAGTCAAAAATCCAGAAGACCGAGAGTGAGTTCGAACTGGCGATGTTCCAGCTCGGAAACAGGATTTCAGGCGGAACCCCGACAGAGCTTGCAGTGGAGAAGTGCATCGATGATATGAAGGACCTCGAGATCGCAGGCCTTTTCAGGCTCACCCTCAGGAACATAAGAAACCTGGGCATGACATTTGAGAGAGCGCTCTTTGACAGGAGGTGGGGCTCCCTGCTCTACTATCCCTCCAGGCTTATAAGGAATATCATGCTTGTAGTGACAGACACTGCCAGGACAGGCGTGAGATATGCTGCCGAGAGCATGCTGAGGATAGCCCGCTACCTCAAGAACATCAGGGAGACCCAGGAATACATAAGGGACATGCTCTCTGAGACGGTCTCGAGCATGAAGTTCCAGGCCTACTTCCTCACGCCCATGATAACAGGCCTGATAGTGTCCATGACCTCTGTTATTGTCCTTGTACTCGGTACACTGGACAGTATGCTTGCTGACATGAACATGGGAGATATGGGCGTCGGAGGCCTTAGCATGGCCTTCAGCATGGAGTCCAATATCTCTCCTGAGCTGTTCCAGCTCATAGTGGGAATCTACCTCATCGAGATCATCATAATCCTGGGGATATTCCTCACCAAGATTGGAGAGGGTGAAAACAAGATATCCCAGTGGTACAATGTGGGCCAGATGCTGGCTGTTGCCGTGGTGATATACTTCATTGTGGCCCTCATGTCCAGCGCATTGTTCTCGGACCTCATCTATGGCGCCTTAGTTAACATAGGCTTATAACCCTAACTGTTAGCCAAGGGTGGCCTGCAATGACCATGGCGATATGCTTCCCGGCGGCCCCCATGCCAGGCGGGGTCTTCGCCGGCCTGATTAGGCCAGCCCCTGTGAACATGGCAGGGGTGCATCGAAAGAGGGAAAGGCCTGGCCTTCTGGGTTAAGCTTTTATTTCTTACCATGGATAGAAGAATATGGAATTAGGCAGTTACCAGGTGGGGGAAAAACCATTCCCTGGAAAATACGATATGATAGGCCAGTCAGAGGTCATGCAAAGACTCTACGGTGAAATCGGGGATTTTGCTGATTCTGATGCAAGCGTGCTTTTATTGGGTGAGAGCGGCACCGGAAAGGAGCTCGTGGCAAAGGCCATACACAAAGAGGGCCCGAGAAGGGACAAGCGTTATATACCACTTAATTGTGCCGCATTTCCCAGGGATTTGCTCGAGGGCCAGCTTTTCGGCCACAGGAAGGGAGCATTCACTGGTGCGTATGCCCACAAGGATGGAATCTTAAAAGTAGCAGACGGTGGCACAGTGCTTTTGGATGAGATAATCCATATGGATGTGAGCATCCAGGGCAAACTATTGAGAGCGGTGGAGGAGGGAACTTTCATACCAATCGGGGATACAAAAGAAGAAAAGGTAGATGTTAGATATGTATCAGCAACAAGCAAGAGCATCGAGGAATTGCATAAATTAATGGAAAGGGAAGAATTCCTTAAGGAACTCTTTTACCGATTAAACGTTATTGGTATTAACATTCCGCCTTTAAGGGAGAGGGAAGATGACATCCCCCTTTTGATAGACTATTTCCTCAATCTTTACAACATTGGAAGCAAAAAGAGCAAGGCAATTGACCCGGATGCCATGAACATCCTTGAATCCTATAGGTGGCCAGGCAATGTAAGGGAAATGATGAGCATTGTTAACAGGCTTGTGCTTAAAGGCAAAAACAACAGGATTTCATATGAAGATGTAACGAATGAGCCTGAATTCAAGGGGCCCGGGGATTACGACATTATAATGCGCAGGATAAATCTTCTAGCAAAAAATCAGAAAGGACTCCATATCGATTTTGCTTCGGTTAAAAATTATTTAGAAGGCATTAGAGGGGATTCAGCGAGAAGCCGAGAAGAAGTTTATACCTATTTTTGTTCGATAAAAGATATTTTAGAAGGAAGGGAAAGCTACACCCCCGAGGAATTCAGAAAAATCATGGACGCCTTTGGCCATCCAACAATCGGGGATTTGGTAAAAGCGGTAAGAGGTCTTGAAGGTGGAATGGAAGGCCTTGGGGACAGGATGAGTGGTATTGAAGGCGGGATTGGTGGTATTGAAGGCGGAGTGAAAGTTCTTGGGGATAGGATGGATGACCGTGGAGGCGGAGTGAAAGGTGTCATTCCGGTTGTTAAAAAGGTCCCGAAAAGTCCGAAAATGCGTTACATAATCAGGGATGGGGATGATGGAAGGGGGTATAATATTAAAGAATTAGCGGAAGCAACTGGCATACCTAGAGATGTTTTTTATAACGCCATCAGAACTGGAAGAGTTAAAAAAGATGACCCAACTATTGATGATTTGTTCAAACATTTAAAAAAATCGAAATCAAAATACAAAAGCAGATTCTCTCAGGGGATGAGAGGATTGAGAGCTGACCTGGGATGACAGACTGATTTATCACTCAATCTCCACCCCGGGCATGATCCACTTGCCTGACAGCCGCCTCCTGTTCTCCTTGACTATCTGGTCAGAGAGGCCATGCCTGGTCTCGGCCTCTGTGAAGCCGAGCAGCCTTCCCATGGCAATGAGCTCTGAAGGGGACCTCATGTCCCAGGGGTTCCTTGCCCCGGATGTCAGGATAAAGGGGGCCCTGAACCTCCTGGCCACCCTGGCTGTATCTGTCATGGCCGAGAACTCCTGGATTCTCCCGAGCCTGTAGGAGCTCATGAGTTGGTTAAAGTCAAAGCCTATGGCCACGTTATTCTTCCTGGCCAGCCTAGCCAGGACATGGTTTATGCCGCACCTGCCATTGATGTCATGATTTATAAGGATATCGACCTCCGGGGTTTCCAGGGCTGCCCGGTTGAGCTCATCTGTCCCCCCGCAGGCCACCACAATCTCCGCAGCCTTCCTCACCCTGGCCACGAGCTTCCTTATCTGGCTGTGCCTCTCTGTGCTGACCTCGATCCCCAAGGCCAGGTGGGGCTTCCTCCTCCAGTCTAGATTCTCCCTGAACTTCTCGAGCCCGGCCAGCTCGCCTAGGGGCACAACCAGGCCTGCCATGTCAAGCCCGAGCTGCCCTCCAAGCTCCAGGGCCTTCTCCACATCCCCTGTCCTCACACAAAGGTCTGCATACATGATAAACCTCGGCTCTGTTCGATAGACTATTTAATCTCAGCCCTATAGAAATATTATGGTTTGGAATGATAAAAAGAGGATGCTTGTGAAAAGCCTCAGGGAGGAGGGCTACCTGAGGAACCCCGAGGTAATCAGGGCATTCATGGAGGTTCCCAGGGAGGAGTTCGTAAGACCTGAGGACAGGCCCTGGGCCTATTCTGACCATCCCCTCCACATAGGCTCAGGCCAGACAATTTCAGCGCCACATATGGTCGGTATTATGACATCATTGCTCGAACCCAAAAAGACCGACAAGGTACTTGAGATAGGGGCCGGCTCGGGATACCAGGCTGCAATCCTCTCCAGGCTCGTCAGGAAGGTCTATACAGTGGAGCTCGAGCCCGGGCTTGTCAGGCTCGCTAGGAGAAACCTCAAGAGGGCAGGGATTCGTAATGTTGAGGTCATCCAGGGGGACGGCTCCCTGGGCCTTGCGGAGAAGGCCCCCTTCGAGAAGATAATAGTCACCTGCGCAACCGACAGGCTATATCCTGCCTGGCAGGAGCAGCTCAGGGAGGGTGGAATCCTCCTTGCTCCCGTGGGCTCAGGCTATCACCAGGAACTCACTCTTGCAACCAAGAAAAAGGGCCGCCTCAAGACCAGGGAGGTCCTGTCCTGCGTGTTCGTGCCGCTGAGGCACCAAGGATAGTGCCTCATGGACCATTGGATAAGGCCCAAGAATCACGCCTGCTCGTCTTCTTCCTCTTCGCCTGCCACAGGGGGGTTTGACATAATCTCCTTCACAGTCTTGGGGGAGTCCAGAATAACAGTCTCCCCGTGGCCAGGGAGCAGCCTCCTGACCTGGAGCTTGGATATCCTTTCCAGGGAGGCCTGGAGGTGCCCGTCGTTCCCGCCAGGCATGTCACTCCTGCCTATGCCGTCAGAGAAGACAGTGTCGCCTGTGAAGAGCGTGCCGCTCTTCCTGTCATAGAGGCATATCGAGCCAGAGGTGTGCCCGGGCGTGTGAATAACCTCAAGCTCCATGCCCCCGGCGCTCACGACATCACCCTCCCTGAGACGGGTCTTGACCTCCTTGGGTTTGAGCTTGCCGTCAAAGAAATCCGCATAGCTCATCTTGACGTCTCCCTTCTCCACAATATCGGCGTCTGCATCGTGTATTGCAACATCCGCCTCTATGAAGTAGCCGTTTCCCCCTATGTGGTCGAAATGGCCGTGGGTGTTGATTATATGCTTGATGTCCTTGAACTCTATCTTTAGCATCTTCAGGAGCTGATAGAGCCTGGTAAAATTGAAGCCCGTCCCGGAGTCTATAACAGTGTCCCCCATTATGTATATATTTGAGTCTATATCAGAAAGCTGTATAAGGGTGACGTTGTCCATCCTCTTTATGCCGCCCATAGTATATATTTGTCTGCAAAAACATTTAAAGGGTAAGCACAAATTCCATTTATAAAGGTTAGCCCTGATTTCTGCTGCTCGATAATCTGTTTTATAGTGTTCCAAGAAAATAATCTTCACCAAAAACAACATGCTATTGAATCGGTTAGTGGTGATTATTTTCTTGTTGTGCTATAAGCTGGCCTAGAGTTTGCTTCCTGGCAGCCTCTCCCTGAACCAGGCCGTGAGCCTTGTCTGGAGCCTGTCCCTTTCCATTAGCTCTGCAGGAA